>JALSIL010000496.1 GCA_026990095.1 Lysobacterales bacterium | reverse complement strand
CAAAACTTTTGTTTTGTTTTTTATGGAGTTATAGTGAATTGAAAAAGAAATTTTTATTTATTGGATTAATTGTATTTGTAGGTGTTTTATTTTATGAAAAATATAACAGTAATTTTGGGCACTCGATAAGCGAACAAGAGGTATTAAAAAAAACAACTGGGAATGAATTGAATAATAAAAAGCCAATACATGTGAGTGATGACAGTATTTTTAAAAGTGAAAGTGATGAGAGAATGATGAATGAATACTATACTTTAACGGAGGAAAAGTCAGAACTTAATAAAAAAATATTAGACACTTACACCTCCAAAACATTTGAAGTAAGTAATATTTCGAGACAACCAAGGAATGATTCAAAAGAAATAAAAACACTAATTGCTGGCTATTTTGATAATTATGAAGAAAATTTTCGTCAAGTAGAAGAACTTTTTTTAAAGTGTTTAGGTGCCAAAGAAAGAATCTCAAGTATTGAAGAAAGGCTTAATGGTCAAAGTAAAATTATTGAAGCAGAGCTAAATGGCTATTATTTTGATAAAGGTTTACTGGAATCTGGAGTGTGTAAAAAATTTGGTACTCAAGAAGACCCTTTTTGGACGATGCTTAAGTTAGCACGCAGAGGGAATGAAGAAATGCGTGTTTCATTATTAGAAAATATGATTATGGCAATATATAGAGGAGCTATCAATATACAAAAGTATCCAGATAAGTACCTTGAGTTAAGAAATGAGGCAGAAGAATATTTGCAAAAGTACTCTCATAAAGGAGTGATATATGCAACCGAGATTTTAGCAAATCAATACTCAGGTAAGCTTGGGAAAAATCAACTTTTACCAACAAACCCAGTATTAGCTTATTATTATGCCTACCTTGCGGATGTACAAAATACTGCCGCTTACGGTTATTGGGAAAGAGATCTCTTAAAAATGTATGATAGCTTAACTGAAAGACAGCAATCGATAGTTGATAGAATGACTAAAAACCTTTAGGCATATGAATCAATTATTTTCAACAGGGCAACTCACTGATTCAAAAATCGAGAATTGCCCTGTTTTTAAACCGAACCTGTATTTTTAATTGTGCAGTTGTAAGGTGGTCTATATCTGTGTGGCGAAATTGAAATTCGTGCGATATTTCTTAAGCCAATCAAGTCTGATGAATTGATAAAATTGGTTAATTCTTAAAATAAAAATAGCTAAACTCGAACATTTACATATTAATTGATATGATGCCGCAATAATTATTAAAAAGCACCAGATTTACGTTCTGGCAAGCGGAGAATATTAATGAAAACAAACACAATCGTCGTAACGGCGTTATACCACTTTGTGCGTCTTGATAACTTTCAAGATTTACGTCAACCTTTATTGAATATAATGCTGGAAAATAATGTTCGTGGAACGTTGTTACTTGCTAGCGAAGGCATTAATGGAACCATTGCAGGCAATAGAAAAAGCACTGATAAGGTACTTAATTGGCTGCGGCAAGATGAACGATTAAAAGCGTTTGACAGCAAAGAATCCTTTACTGATTCCATGCCTTTTTATCGCACCAAAGTCAAACTTAAAAAAGAAATTGTCACCATGGGTGTCGAAGGCATTGATC
>JALSIL010000495.1 GCA_026990095.1 Lysobacterales bacterium | reverse complement strand
CTGAAAATCCATAGGTTGATTAAAAGGACTAAAAGTCCTTTGTCATCCTCGCGAATGCGCACTAGTGTCCGGTTAAAAAAATGACTATATTAAAAAAGGTATTGCAATGTAAGGTTTTAAGGGCTATAAACCCTGTTACTAGACTTAAAAAACGGTTACATTGCAATGAAGAAGAATATTACACGATTTTCACAACTAATGAATTATTTTCCAACAAATACATTTAAAAAAATCATAAAGGAAGAACAAGCTGACAAATACGTCAAAAAGTTCAAAACCATGAATTTAATGAACGTCATGCTTTATGGACAAATTGTCCAAGCCAAATCCATGCGTAGAGTTATCGAAGGATTTAACTCGCACAGCAATTGCCATTATCATCTGAATACAAGCACCCTAAAACGCTCCACTTTTTCAGAAGCTCTATCCAAAAGAAGTGTTGGACCATTTAAACAAATTTGTGAATTATTAATGGCAAAAGTAAATAGCAAAGAGAAAAAACAATGTGAAGAAATTATATCAATAATTGATTCCACGCCAATCAGTCTTAAAGGCAAAGGATTCGAATGGGCATTAGAAAACAAAACCAACCGAACTACTGGACTAAAAATACATTTGGAATTAAGAAGTGATACCAATAGCCCGACCTATGTGAATATCACGCCACCAAACATCAATGATATTACAGATGCAAAGAACCACATCCAAATACAAAAAGGCTACACATACGTTATAGATAAAGGCTATGTGGACTATGACTGGTGGCATGAAATCAACGAAGAAGAAGCTATTTTTGTAACTAGAACTAAAACAAATACAGCTAAAAAGGTGGTAAAGGAACTAGAAGTTTCACTTGAAAATCAAGCAACAATTAAATCCGATCAAGTTATCCACTTAACAAATGTTAGTCCAAGAGCAGGCAAGAAGAACAAATATGCCAACAAAGATATTCGTCTAGTCACAATATTCAGAGAAGATAAAACACCGATGGAAATCATCACAAATGACTTTCAAAGAGATGCTCAAGAGATAGCTGATTTGTATAAACAACGTTGGCAAATAGAATTATTTTTCAAATGGATTAAACAAAAACTGAAACTAAAAACCTATTTTGGGCAATCGCAAAACGCAGTTAAAATTCAAATATACACTGCCTTAATTAGTTATTTGCTGATGAAATTAATGCAACAAGCCTCAAAAACTTGGTCAAAATTAATTGATTTACAAACATGGTTGCAACATGGATTATTTGCAAAAGACAGCATAAATACCAATTATTATCGAAGGCGAAGGCAAAAACAGAAGTTGATAGACGAACTCCAGTTTAGTCTGGAGTTCACATGAAAATATTTAACCGGACACTAGTGCGCATTCGCGAGGATGACAAAGGACTTTTAGTCCTTTTAATCAACCTATGGATTTTCAGTCCATAGTCGTTGAGTAGTTTTCTAGGTGTATTAATGAGTTGTGTTGTAACCGTGTTTCATTATAGGGGTTTGGGTTTAAAGATTTCGGTCGATTAAGCCCATTTTTGAAGCTTCCATTGTTGCCTCTGAACGTGAATTAATACCCAACTTTAAATAAATTTCTTTGACGTAGCCAT
>JALSIL010000494.1 GCA_026990095.1 Lysobacterales bacterium | reverse complement strand
GACTTTGTTGAATCCAACCAAATGGCATTTTCTTCCTTGCGTAACCATGTCCACTGGCGCTTAGCAAGTTGACGTGTCGCAACAATGCCTTTGAAAATCATTTCTTCCTTATTCAATTCACCTTCAAGATACTGCCACACCTGACGATAACCGACACAGCGCATGGAGGGCATATCAAAAGTTATCTTGGGATTGGCTCTTAATTTTTCCACCTCTTCGATAAAACCTTGTTTCAGCATAACCTCAAAGCGTTGTTCAATGCGTTTATGCAACACGGAACGTTCTGGCGCAATAACGATTTTTAACACATCATAATCCAACCTTGTGCCTTGGTCTTTTTGATGCAACTCAGTCATGGTTTGACCCGTGATAGTATAAACTTCCAGCGCCCTTCCTATGCGTTGGGGATCATTTTTATTAATACGGGCAGCAGAATCAGGATCAATCTGAGTCAAACGTTGATGCAAACCATCCCAACCAATTTCTGTGGCAGCTTGCTCAAGCTCTGCTCGTATCACCGTGTTGGCATCAGGTAATTGAGACAAGCCCTGTTGCAAGGAGCGGTAATACATCATGGTGCCACCAGCCAATAAAGGCATGTTGTCTGATTTTCGTGAATGTTCCATCAATTTATATGCATCATCGACGAAATTAGCCGCAGAATACGATTCCCACGGGTCAATAATATCCACCAACGCATGCGGTGCTTTGATTAAGGTTTGCTCATCAGGTTTTGCCGTACCAATATCCATCTGCCGATACACCAAAGCAGAGTCCACCGAAATAATATCGCAACCGTATTTTTCATGTAAAAATATCGCTGCATCAGTTTTACCCGCAGCAGTTGGACCCATGAGAAAGATGGCTTTTTTGTTCAAAGTAATTTTATCGCATTAAAATGTCATTATATCCTTTGGGTTAAAAAATTTCATAACTAAATTTATAATTCACAACTTTTGGCCTATTCTAAATAGCCTTAGAATTTGAGATAATAATAGTATGAAATGCCCAAGAGACAACTCAAAACTTATTCTCACCTCACACGGGCGTGTTTATGCCTATTGTTGTCAACAGTGTGAAGGCTTGTTGTTAAAACCAAGAAGTCTTCTCATACTTAAGAAAAACTTTTCCTCAGATACGATTAATCAATACTTTAAAAACTTACGAGTTTATAAACTTTCAATAAATTGCCCAAACTGCTTAGACACAATGAAAAGTGTTGCTATGGGTTCTGTTGAAATTGACTTATGCCCACATTGCGAATGTGGTTGGTTTGATAATAACGAAATTAAAGCCATTGTAAAATCACACGGCACAAAGACAACTTTAGAAAACAATAATGGTTTCTTTAAAGGACTATTTGAATATACTTTTTTTGAGATTGTTGTTAATGCACTAGATTTCTTATTATTTTTTTAAGTCGCTTTAGTCCCTATCGGTAGATAGACCAAACCATTTTCATGCATTTGTTTTTTGTTGAATTGGTTGCGTCCATCAAAAAAGAGGTTGGTTTTGAGTAGTGATTTGATTTTGTTGAAGTCTGGACTGCGGAATTCTTGCCATTCGGTAATCAATAACAACGCATCGGCATTGTTAAGGGCTTGGTATTTCTCATCGCAATAACGAATGTTTTTGTTGTCTTTGAGGTAGTGCGTTTGGGCTTCATGACGGGCTTTAGGGTCATAGGCTTGTACTTTTGCACCGCGTTTGGTTAGTTCGTTAATTATGGTGATGGCAGGTGCTTCGCGCATGTCATCGGTACCAGGTTTAAATGCTAACCCCCAAATGGCAAAGGTTAAACCATTTAAGTCTTCACCAAAATGGTTGATGACTTTGTTTGATAATACGTGCTTTTGTCTTTTGTTGACCAATTCGACCGCACTGAGTAATTCGGGATAATAACCGTTGTCAGAGGATGTTTTAACCAGTGCCCGCACGTCTTTGGGAAAACAACTGCCGCCATATCCACAACCAGGATAGATAAAGCTGTAACCAATTCGACTGTCGCTGCCTATGCCATTTCTGACCTTATTAACATCGGCTCCAACCAGTTCACAGATATTTGAAATTTCATTAATAAACGATATTTTGGTTGCCAACATGGCATTAGCTGCGTATTTTGTCATTTCTGCACTGCGAATATCCATGGCGATAAATCGATCATGGTGTTTCATAAATGGTGCGTACAGTTCACGCATTATGGTTAGTGCTTTTTCACTTTGTGCCCCAACTACAACTCTGTCTGGGCACATAAAATCATTAATTGCCGCACCTTCTTTTAAAAACTCTGGGTTGCTGACCACATCAAAAGCAACATTTGATTGACGCTCATCTAACTGCTCTTGAATGGTGGCTTTAACTTTATCGGCCGTGCCAACAGGCACGGTGGATTTATCCACTATCACGGTGTATTGGTTTAAGTGTTTCCCAATATTTTTCGCCACAGCCAAGACGTGTTGTAAATCGGCACTGCCATCATCGCCCATTGGGGTACCAACGGCGATAAAGATAAGTTGGACACCTTGTATAGAGTCTTTAAAATTTGATGAAAATAACAGTGATTTATTGTGGTTGTTTTCTTGAACCATGCGCTCTAAACCCGGTTCATAAATAGGTACGATGCCCTGTTTTAGTTTGGCAACTTTGTCTTGGTCTATGTCAACACAAGTAACGTTATTACCCATTTGTGCAAAACACGCACCACTAACCAACCCAACATATCCACTTCCAATGACTGCTATTTTCATAAGTTAATTGATGTTATGAGGACTCTTGATTTGCATTATACTCACCTTGCGTTGCTAAAGAGTTCATGCGTGCACGGTGGGCAAGCTCTTGTTGCGCAGCAGAGGTGTTTTTGTTGATGTCTGAACCCCAAACCTTTAAAGCACTGGCTTGCAAGGCGCGTCCGAATGAAAAACTCAATGGCCACGGCAATGGGCCAAGTGTATTCATTTCATTTAAGTTTTGTGTCGCCTGAATTTCACTTTGACCACCAGATAAAAATACAATTCCAGCTAAACTTGCTGGAACTGAGTTGAGTAAACAATTGACTGTTGCTTCGGCAACATCTTCAACACCAGATTGCTCAGGACATTTATCTCCTGCAATAACCATTGAAGGTTTTAAGATGCAACCCTCCAAGATAACATCTTGTTCAAAAAGGTGCTTGAATAATGTTTTGTGAGCCAGCTCGCTAATATCATAAGCCGTATCAATATCGTGATCGCCTGTCATTAAAACTTCTGGTTCAACAATGGGCACAATGCCAGCTTCTTGACATAAAGCCGCATACCGAGCCAATGCATGGCAATTGGCTTCAATATTGGCCTGTGATGGCAAGTCATCAGTGATGGTAATAACCGCACGCCATTTGGCAAAGCGTGCACCTAATTCCGCATACTCTTTTAAGCGTGCTCGCAAGCCATCAAGTCCTTCAGTAATGAGTTCGCCTTCAAACCCAGCCATTGGATGTGCTCCCGTATCAACCTTAATGCCTGGTATGACTCCTGCCTCTCGCATGATATCTACCAGTTTTTGTCCGTTAGATGCGTTTTGTCGGATGGTTTCATCGTATAAAATTGCTCCAGAAATGTATTCCCCTATATCGGGTGTTGTTAACAACATTTCACGGTACGCTCTGCGATTATCTTCTGTGTTTTCTACATTAACTGATGCCAATCTTTTGGCAATTGTTCCTGTGCTTTCATCTATTGCTAAGATGCCTTTACCAGGTGCAACCATTGCTGCTGCAGTTTCTAATAACTGTTCTACATTCATTCTTTTTACCTTATTTTATGTTTATGTTTGTGTTTAATAACAAACAATTTTTAGATTTATTCTGAGGTCTTTATATAGCGTGTCTCTAATATTTCAACCGCTGGTAATAGATTACCTTCTAAAAATTCAAGAAATGCACCACCTCCCGTTGAGATATAGGAAATTTGGTTTTCGATATCGTATTTGTCTATCGCCGCTAATGTGTCTCCACCCCCTGCAATTGAGAATCCTTCTCCTGCGGCAATGCCTGCAGCTAGTGTCTCCGTGCCATTTCCAAATTGATTTATTTCAAAAACACCAACAGGGCCATTCCAGACAACTGTACCGGCTTTGCGAGCCATTTCGGCAAATTTTGTCGCTGTTTCAGGACCAATATCAAGAATCAAATCATCGTCTTCTACCGCATCAACTGCTTTGATTGCTGCTTCGGCAGATTCACTGAACTCTTTAGCACAGACCACGTCTGTTGGTACAGGTATTTCACGACCTTGGTCAATGGCTTGTTGCATTAAATGTTGTGCTTGTTCTATTAAGTCGGGCTCGTAAAGGGATTTACCGACATTGTGACCTGCTGCGGCAATAAAGGTATTAGCAATTCCACCACCGACTATAAGTTGATCCACTTTTTTAGAAAGGCTTTCAAGAACGGTTAATTTTGTTGAAACTTTTGATCCTCCAACTATTGCCAACATGGGACGAGCTGGATTATCCAATGCTTTACCTAAAGATTCTAGTTCGTTGTATAACAGCGGACCTGCTACCGCCATCGGTGCAAATTGTGCAACACCATAGGTCGAGGCTTGTTTTCGGTGTGCTGTACCAAAGGCATCCATAACAAACACATCACATAAAGCCGCCATCTTTTTGGAAAGCTCTTCATTGTTGGCTTTTTCACCGACATTAAAGCGAACATTTTCGAGTAAAACAAGTTGCCCAGGTTTAACTTCTACACCGCCCAACCAGTCTTTAATTAATTTGACCTCTTGCTCCATTGTTTCGGATAAATAATCCGCTACAGGCTGCAAAGAAAACTCCTCTTCATATTCGCCTTCTGTTGGTCGACCCAAGTGAGACATGACCATAACAGCGGCTCCGGCATCGAGTGCGGCTTTGATGGTAGGCAATGAAGCGGTGATTCTTTTTGCACTGGTTACCTTGCCATCTTTAATGGGCACATTTAAATCTTGACGAATTAAAACGCGCTTATTTTGCAAATCTTGCTCTTGCATCTTTAATATGTTCATAGTGTTTCTTTACTGTTGTTATGAATTTAAGTGAACGAATTTTATCTTAATTAGCTAAAATTTGCATCTGTTCATGGGGAATATCGTCTTCTAAATAGAATTTGCCTGTGCTTTTGAAGCCTAAAGATTGATAATAATCGGTTAAATAGGACTGTGCAGAAATTTCAATAATGCTCTTTGGGTAATGCTTTTGACAAAATTTAATGGCAAAATTAATAACTTTTGTGGCTAATTTTTGGTTTCTGCTCTCTTTAGCGACAACAATTCGTCCGATATGGCATTTGCCCTGTTTTGGCGGTAAGATGCGAGCATAGGCATGAACCCTGTTTTCAGTGCCCAAATACAAATGGTGAGCTCTAAAATCCAAGCCATCAGCGTCTTGGTAGGGGCAATCTTGCTCAACACAAAACACCTCCATTCGCAAAGCCAGTATTGCATAAAGCTCTTTACTGCTTAGTTGTTGAAAAGTTTTACTTACAATATCAGTAGATTTTAACATTTGTCACATTTTTTTAACGCTTAACGTGTTATTCTAGCACCATTCTATATTGATTGGAGTTCCTTATGAAAAAATTAGTTAAATGGATACTAAGAATTACTATAACACTGGTTTTACTTATTGTTATTGCAGCCTTTGTGTTGCCTATGATTATTGACCCTAATGATTATAAAGACACAATCACAAGTAAAGTTAAAGACCAAATTGGTAGGGAAATTCATCTTGATGGAGAAATTCAGTGGAAGGTCTTTCCTTGGTTGGCACTGACGCTAAATGATGTCAAAATTGACAACGAAAAAGGTTTTAAAGGCAAATCCTTAGCCGAAATTCAAAAATTGACTGCGCGCGTCAAAATTATGCCTCTGCTTTCAAAAAACATTGAAATTGGACGGGTCGCTGTTGAAGATGCGCAGATTAATTTACAAATTACTAAAAAAGGCAACAGCAATTGGCAAAGCATTTTAACCAACCTTGAAAAAGACGGTAGTTCAGAGTCCTCTTCTGGAAGCGGGTCATCAGGCTCGCTTAATATTGCTGGCATTGATTTAAAAAACATAAACTTAAACTACACCGATTTACAAACAAACACAAAAGCCATTATTTCTGAATTTAACCTAACTACAGGCGAAATAACCAAGACATCACCTGTGCAACTCGACACCTCAATGCACGTAACTATGCCAGATACAGGTTTGGACGTGAATATTGATGCCGATGTCTTGGCGAAAAACTTATTATCAGATGCAGGCATACAACTTGAACTAAATAATTTCACGGTTAAAGGTAAATTAAGTACCGACAGCATCCTGCCACTTGAGGTTGCTTTGCAAAAGCCGGGCAATATTAATTTAAACGATGATACCTTATTTTTCCCACAACTTTTAGTCGCTCTGGGTGATGCCAAAATAACCACCGACGTCACGGGTAAAAATATCAGTAAAGCCAGCAGCCAGATTTCGGGTGCTTACCAAATCGATGCGTTTGATTTGAATGAATTTTTGAAGAAAATGACAGGGACCTATTTTGTTACCAATAACACCTTGAGTGATTTTAGCAGTTCAGGTTCTTGGTTCATGGGCACTAATCGCATGATATTATCCAATTTAAAAATCAATTACTCAGATACAGCCATCAAAGGCGATGCCAACATAAAAAATCTTGAGAAAATGCAAGGCACATTCAAATTACACCTAAATCAATTTAATGTGGATGATTTCATGGGAACAGAGGAAACCGCCAGCAGCAATCAAAACGCAAGTTCTTCCACAACTTCGAACATTGACTTTGGTCATTTGAATGGCTCGTTAATCATCGATAAAGTACTTGCCAGTGGCACGACGGTTGAAAATTTAAAAATCACCGTTAAAACCAACGGTCCAAAACTGGTTATGTCGCCTATTAAGGCTGATTTTTACCAAGGCTTGCTCATTTCTGCTATTAAAATTGATACAAAAGCACAGAGCAATAAGGTGATTTTAGAACATAACATGAACAAAATTCATGCAGGGCCTTTGCTAACTGATTTGGCGGGCAGTAAATTACTTACGGGTTTGGGTGATTTTAATGTGGATTTAAAAATAGACCGTCCCTTTAGTGATGCTCCTCTTAAAACTGCACACGGGAAAATAAAATACACCTTAACGGATGGGGCAATTTATGGCGTTGATGTTTTTGGGATGATGCAAAAGGGTTTATCCATGCTTTATCCTGAAGTAAAAGAAGAATCAACTGATGGCGAGAAAAAAACCAGCTTTACTTTAATGCAAATTGATGGCGATATAGACAAAGGAGTGTTTACTACCAACACACTTAAAGTTGAATCCCCTTACCTCAAAGTTGGCGGCAAATTAAAAATTGATTTAGTTAACATGACCATAAACGGAACGATTGAACCCATGTTAATTGATATTCCTGAACAGTTGGTATCAGATAAATACAAAAAGTTATTAAACCTAGCGATTCCCGTTAGTCTTAGTGGTTCGTTGTTAGAACCTAAAATCTCAATCGATGCTAAAAAGTTGTTGTTGGCTTCACAAAAAGAACGCATTGATAAGGAAAAAGATAAGCTAAAAGGTAAATTAATGGACTCTTTGTTTGGAAAAGACAAAAGTAAAGAAAAAGATGCAAAAGACCCTTCTGATAAAAGTGAACAAAAAACAAAAGACTCAGAAAGCAAAGAAGAAAAAGAACCCGAGTCAGATAAAGACAAAATAAAGAACAAATTATTGAAAGGAATATTTGGTTAAGATAAACCAAATCCTGATAGAGAAAGAATGAAAAACACTTTCCTGAAATTTTTTTCATTCTTTTATCCATCACCTCAGAGTGATACAAAGGTCTCTAATATATTGAACCTTGGATAAAGTGAATTTGCATTAAAAGGGTTTTGCCAAAACAAGGTAAATTATTGCAATTAAAATAAATACGGGCATTTCATTAAACCACCGAAACCATTTATGGGAGTGGGTTTCTTTATTGTTTATAAAATTTTGGTGAATCTTTTTACACCAAAAATGGTAGGCAATTAATAAAATCACAAATAAAATTTTGGCGTGAATCCATCCCTGCTGGAAATAAAATTTTTCAAAACCGCCAGAAACAATATAAAGCAACCACGTACCCGTAATAACAACAAAAACAAGGGTAAAATCCATCATTTTTATTAAACGGTGCTCCATTCCAATTAAAAGCTCATGATGAACCGTGTCTTTCTGACTGGCATGGTTCACAAACAGCCGAGGCAAGTAAAAAATACCCGCAAACCAAGAAATTACAAAAAAAAGATGAAAGGTTTTAACCCAAAGCATAAGCAGTCTCATTGATAAATGTTAAGTTTACCTTGTCTATCACCACAAATGAAGTGCTATAATTCGCATTCTTTAATAAAGGTTAAAATCCACGTGGGTATAGAGATACCAAAATATGTTATTCAAGAAAAAGGGACGATTCAGCCGCGTTCAAACGCGCCTATCATCCTAAGTGCTCTTATTGCACTTGTCGTTGGTTTTGTTTTCAATGAACTTTACTCGAATAGAAAACTTGAGACGCTTAGAGTGCAAAATGATGTGCTAGAAGAAAATAACAGAGTTAATTTAGATAAAATAGCCCAACTAGAAAGCAAAAACAGTTTGCTTGAAACGGAGTTAAAAATTAAACAACAAGCCGTTATTGCCCTACAAAGCGATTACAAGTTACGCCTTGACGAGCTCAATCAATCTAAAAAAGACATTCAATTTTATGAACGGTTGTTAAGCCCAAACCTTAAAAATAAAGGTTTGCGCGTGTTTGAAGCCGTTGTTACAGAAAAATCGGCAACACTAAAAACGCTGTCAATTATTTTTGTGAACAAAATAGCACGAGCGAACGAAGTTTATGGCAAATACAGCATTCAGATACAAGGTAAAAAAGGTAACAAGCAACAAAGCATTAACGTATTAGATCAGGAAACAAATAAATACCGATTCAGGTATTTCCGTAAGGTTTCTTTTGACTTTTCTTTGCCAGATGGTTTTAAACCCGAACAACTGGTAGTAAAATTATTTCCTAAGATTAAAAAAGCAAAGACAATAGAATACACAGCCCCATGGCATTCATTAATAAAATAGGTAAACATTATGTTTAATAGCAAAGACAACAACACAAAAACAACCAGCACAACAACTGGCAACACAAAAAAAGGCCATACCTTATTGGGTGAAGGAACAACAATAAATGGCGATATTAGTTTTAATGGCATGTTAATTTTAGATGGAACAATCACAGGAAGCATCACTGGTTCACAAAATGATGATGTCTTAACCATCAGTGAAAGTGGATTAATTGAAGGCAAAATTAATGTCGCCAATATAGTCGTTAATGGCAAAATTAAAGGAGATATTAGCTCATCAGGAAAAGTTGAAGTTGCCTCAAAAGCAGATATTGAAGGCAATGTTTATTACCGCACTATTGAAATGAATACGGGTTCAAGAATTAATGGGCAGTTAATTTATCAGGACGATAAAAACAACAGTAAAATTGCTAACATTGAAGACAAAAAAAGCAAATAATCATGCAAAACACTATTGTTTTATCCAACTCAGCAGCTAGCAAAATTAGAGAATTGGCCTTAGAGGAACAAAACCCAGACTTAAAACTGCGGGTATACATCATCGGTGGCGGTTGTTCTGGCTTTCAATACGGCTTTGCTTTTGAAGATGAAACCGAAGAAGGTGATTTTATTATTGATAATGACGGTGTTTGCATGATGGTTGATCCCATGAGTTATCCCTATTTGATAAACTCTGTCGTCGATTATAAAGAAGACTTGCAAGGTTCACGTTTTGTTGTTGACAACCCAAATGCCAAAACAACCTGTGGCTGCGGCAGCTCGTTTTCAATTTGAGGTAAAAAATGAGCAAAAACGAAAAAAACATTTATTTTGGTGCACAAAAACTAGACCGAGCCTCACATTTACGTGAGCGTGAAGCCGAGCTCAAAGAAATGCAATCCTCTCATGATTGCAAATATATTCCTGTCTATAATGGCAATCATATTTACATGAACCGTCACGGTAGTATTTATCGTAGATCAAACCCATTCGAGTGTGAAGCAACATGCTTTTTGGGATTTGTTGGCGACCAAATGTGGTATTCGTGCCCATTAAATGAAGAACAAGCCGAAAACCTTGAAAAGGAAGTGGGTAAACAATTTTCTTCTATTCGGCGTTACGCCTTAAAACTTAATGATGACTTGGCTCATATTGCATTGTATTCACGAGGACTGGATTTATGGCAAAGAAACCGTTTATATTGTCCAAAATGCGGCACTAAAAACACCTTGGACTGGACGGGTCACAGACTTCTTTGTGAAAACAATCATGAGCAATTTCCTCATATTGAACCAGCTATTATTGTTTTGGTAACACACGGGAATAAGTGTTTGCTTGGTCGAAAGCCCGAGTGGCCCAGTTATGCCTATTCAACTTTAGCGGGATTTGTAGAACCAGGTGAATCCATTGAAGAAGCGGTTAAACGAGAGGTCGAAGAAGAATCCAATATCCGAGTTCATAATGTAGAATATTATGGTTCACAACCGTGGCCATTTCCAGCAGCCTTAATGCTAGCATTTACCGCTGAGGCAGAAAACGAAGACATCAAAACAAATGAGGAAATGGAGGATGTGCAATGGTTTACGCGAAAACAACTTAATGAAATGCTTAAAGAAGGCTACGTCACCATTGCTCCGCGGTATACCGTAG
Source organism: Lysobacterales bacterium (assembly GCA_026990095.1). Lineage (GTDB taxonomy): Bacteria > Pseudomonadota > Gammaproteobacteria > Xanthomonadales > Marinicellaceae > NORP309. The sequence goes on along the minus strand of JALSIL010000494.1, from coordinate 500 downwards.
CACACAACCTTATTGTTGAATGGTTAGAAGACCAAGATGCCTGAACTGCCCGAGGTTGAAACCACGGTAAATGGCATAAAGCCATGGCTTGAGAATAAAGTCATCAAAAAAATCAACATTTACAATGACTCTTTGCGTTGGAAAATACCTGCAAATTTACCCGACAAATATCAAACCCAAACAGTGACAAGTGTTACACGCCGAGCAAAATACATTCTCATTCACCTTGATAGTGGCACTACCTTGATAATGCATTTAGGCATGTCTGGTTCTTTAGTTGTCAACACGGAGAATGCATCACTTGCCAAACATGACCATTTTGAAATGGTTATGGATGATAATACTTCTCTTCGCTTTAATGATCCACGTCGGTTTGGTTGCATTCTCGATAGCCAAGATTATTTGAATCATAAACTTATCAGAAATCTTGGACCTGAACCTTTAGCCGATGAGTTTGATGGCACAAGACTCAAAACAAAAGCTCAAAACAAAACTCAAGC
>JALSIL010000493.1 GCA_026990095.1 Lysobacterales bacterium | reverse complement strand
CGTAATTATTGAGGAATTTATCGTTCTGAGTTTCTGCCAGTAAAATTCCATCGGTCATAAACTTAATCCAACCATCGGCTGAATATTTATCATCAAACCTAACCTGATAACCGACTTGCTGACCCAATTCTGTTTGTAATTCTTCTGAAACCCGCTCTGCCATCGACCGAGCCGCAATCCTGCGTGGCTGGGTACATGCAATCAAGCCTTTCTCACCCAATCCTGCCAATAAACACATTTTCGGCAACTGCGTGGTTTTGCCCGAACCCGTTTCACCAGCCACCACCACAATTTGGTTTTGTTTGATAGCATTGACAATTTCATCCACCCGAGCGGATACAGGCAAACCTTCGGCAAGTATAACGTTTGGCTTGGTTTTTAATCGATGCAAAAAATGCCGCGAAGCACTATCGACCTTAGCCAAAGTTTTCTCAAGTTTATCAGGATAGCGTTTAACCAAAAGCAACTCTTGTCGCAAACGAAAATAGTCCTTGCGTAACACAGAATCTGGTAAATTTTTGAGCAGTTTTTCTAACATGGCGAGATTATAGTTGCAAACAGCTTAAAACAAAAGCCACAAAGAACTAATAACCCTTTGCAACAATAGAGCAACGTTGTATCCTAAAAATTTAAAACCATGACTTTTGGGACTGTTAATGGCTTTTAAAATCACTATAATCCGAGCTAATTTATATTATTGGAAAATTTAGTGAAAAATAATGCCATTGTTATTGCCTTAAGTGTTTTAATTATTAGTTCTTGTACTAAAGTGGATACAAAAAAAACCATGATTCAAACGAACCTTGCTAAAACAAACCCATTATTGATGCAATGGACTGGACCTTATGGTGGCACTCCTGCCTTTGATAAGATGAATATTGCGGATGTTGAGTCGGCTTTTGACTTTGCGATGAAGCAGAAATTGGCTGAAATTGATGCCATTGCCAACACTACCGAACCAGCTACTTTTGAAAACACCATTGTTGCTCTGGAAAAATCAGGTAAATTATTGAATCGTGGTTTTGTTTTTTATGGTTTATGGAGTGGCAGTTTGTCGTCGCCAGAATTTAGAAAAATTCAAGCCAAATTAACGCCTAAGTTCTCTGATATGTCATCTAAAATTCAGCAAAACGAAAAATTATTTAAACGGATTAAAACGGTTTATGATAACAGCTTGAAAAAACCTTTAGAAGCAGACCAACAACGTGTCGTGCAATTGGTTTATGAAGGCTTTGCCATGAATGGTGCGGATTTAAATAAAGCCGATAAACAAAAATACGCAGCAATTAATAAAGAACTATCGGGGCTGTATAATAAATTTGCCAATAACATCTTGCATGATGAAGAAAACTACGTCACTTTCTTTAATAAAAACCAACTCTCAGGACTGCCTGAATCTTATGTAAAATCAGCGGCAGCGGTAGCAGAATCTCGTGGCAAGCCTGGCATGTATGCCGTGGTTAATACGCGTTCTTCCATGGATCCATTTTTGACTTATTCTGATGAAAGAGAACTGCGAAAAAAAGTATGGGAAAACTATTATTCACGTGGCGATAATGGCGATGAATTTGATAACAATGCCAACATCACTAAAATTTTACAATT
>JALSIL010000492.1 GCA_026990095.1 Lysobacterales bacterium | reverse complement strand
GTGCTGCCTCCGTATTTGTTTGCCAACTTTTAGGGTAACATTTAAGTCTTGATTTATAAATCAAGACTTAAATGTTACCCTAAAAGTTGCTCTAGGAGGAGTTGCACTTATTATACGAATCTAAGAATCAACAATGGGATTGTTTTAGAGATTAAAGACTAGAACATGTGAAATTATGTATTTAAACTTGACAGGTCAAAACATATCAACCCCGCAACATAATACCGCACTACAGTCTAAGCCGTGTGTTCTTGGCAAGGCATCAGCATGCAGTCCTAGTCATTCTAAAGCAAATGCTGATAACGCAGTCTAAGAGCCAATAGGCTTAGACCATTCATAACAAAATCAATAAGTTGGGACTACAAGAAATCCCCATTTCTGCATCAAATTATTTTATGCGTATCATCCCTGATACTTGTATCATGGACGATACGAATAAATAGCGGGCTATTTGACTCATTTTTTGCCTTGATTGGAGCTTTTTTCATTCTTTTTTCCATCATCGCAGAGTTATGCAAAGGTCTCTAAACTTATATAAGGTTAGAATAATGGATATATTTGGAATAACAGCAAACTAAAAAGACTTAAAGAAGAAACAAATATCGCCCGTAAAAAGCGTTTTCTTTTCAGTTCTCGCAGCACCGACACTTTCATCAACTCGTAGGTAAGTTCACGTTTAATATCAATTTCATCCAGTTGTTTGACGTATTCATTGAGCGACTTGACTTCATTTGGGTGAAGGTAAAACAAAGCCTGCACTTCTTTGCGCCCACGCAAAATACTGGGAGCCATCTTTCGAGTAGGGTACAAAACAGATACAAAAGTTATTAAAGGAATCATAATTAATGCCCACGACAGCACTAAAACCATAATGCCGGATTGATTTTCAAGCAGTTCTAAATGGGTAAGCTTTGTGATTGTTCCAATAGTAAAAATAAAGCCAATACCGACAATTTGAGCTTTGGTATCATACGTGCGAATATTGTCTTGGGCTTCTTTGAGTGAAGCGTAGAGAAAATTTAATGTGTTTAAGTCCTTTTGCATAATCAGCCTTTGTTTAAAAAATTGTGCAATGAAGTATCGGATAAATGCGATGGCACAACATGGTTCATAGAACGGGCGATATTTTCAATGCGTCCTGGATTAATTTTCTCCCAATCGTGCAACATCATTTTGATGGCTTGGCGTTGCATATTGTCTTGTGAGCCACAGAGGTTGCATGGAATTATTGGGTATTTGACCAGTTCTGCGTAGTGGATAATATCGGTTTCAGCACAATAAGATAGCGGGCGAATAACGGTGTGCTTACCATCATCTGAAAATAATTTAGGGGGCATGGATTTAAGTGTGCTACCAAAAAACATATTTAAAAACAAAGTCTCAACTCGGTCATCACGGTGATGTCCTAAGGCTATTTTAGTGCAGTTATATTGTTCGGCAAAAGAATACAAAATACCACGACGCAAGCGCGAACACAGCCCGCACGTGGTTTTCCCTTCTGGAATTATTTCTTTAACAATGCTATAAGTGTCTTGTTCAATGATGTGAAACTCAACACCGAGCTCGGTTAAGTATTCGGGTAAAATATATTCAGGGTAGCCGGGTTGTTTTTGG
>JALSIL010000491.1 GCA_026990095.1 Lysobacterales bacterium | reverse complement strand
AACAAATAGCCAAAGATGGCATGAGTGCTGAAGAAATTATTCGCCTATGCTTGCAACACAAAGGAGCCTCATAAATGGATGAAAGGATAATTTCAGCAGATTTTGAAAACGACCAAGAAAGTCTAATAGAAGCCAGTATTCGCCCGCAAAATCTCGACCAATACATTGGACAAATTCCACTTAAAGAACAGATGGGATTGTTTATCGAAGCCACGCGTAGACGTTCAGAAGCCCTTGACCATGTTTTGGTTTTTGGACCTCCTGGTTTAGGCAAGACCACAATTGCCAATGTCATTGCTAATGAATTGGGTGTATCCATGCGATCCACTTCTGGTCCTGTGATAGAAAAAGCGGGTGATTTAGCTGCCTTATTAACCAACTTACAACCGCATGATGTATTGTTTATCGATGAAATCCATCGTCTTTCTGCCAATGTGGAAGAAATTCTCTATCCTGCCATGGAAGATTTTCAAATCGACATCATGATTGGCGAAGGCCCCGCCGCACGTTCAATCAAATTAGATTTACCACCCTTTACCTTAATTGGTGCAACCACACGTGCTGGCTTGCTCACCTCACCACTTCGTGACCGTTTTGGTATTGTGCAACGACTAGAGTTTTACAATGTGCCAGAACTGACTGAAATTGTGGTTCGCTCTGCCAACATTTTAAACATCGCCGCCGAGCAAAATGGCTGCATAGAAATTGCCCGCCGCGCACGCGGAACTCCACGAATTGCCAACCGACTATTGCGCCGTGTTCGTGATTATGCCGAAATAAAGGGCGATGGAACTATTACCGTACAAATTGCCAACAAAGCCTTAACCATGTTGCAAGTGGATGAAAATGGCCTAGATGAAATGGACAGACGTTTATTGACTACACTGGTCGAACAATTCGACGGAGGCCCTGTAGGAATAAACTCTCTTGCTGCCGCCTTAAGTGAAGAGCGTGGCACTTTGGAAGACGTGGTTGAGCCTTATTTAATTCAACAAGGCTATGTCATGCGCACCTCACGCGGCAGACAAGCGACTAAGAAAACCTGGCAGTGGCTAGGTCTAAAACCGCAACAAGCGTTGATTGAGGATATGTTTGATTAGGTTATGAAAAATAAACCCATGATAATTAGGTATGTTATGTTGCTTACATATTTTGTGTTGGTTAATCTTAAATTTTTTTCGCCTTTGAGTCGATTGGAAGATTTGTTTAACCCGATGACTCCTCATTACGCGATTTATCATTGGAGTTTAGAACTCAGGTATGTCGTTTTTTCCATCATAAGCTTTTTATTTGCGGTCTCCTTTATTTTGACGTTATTTAAAAAACCTGAATATAGAAGAGTGGGTTTAATTGCGGTATTAAGTGTTCCTATTTTTTATGTTTTAATTCTGTTATTAATTAATATAAATTTTGACATACCCTTTCAAGAGATTATTAAAATTTTAACTGGTAAGAATAATGTTTTTGGAGTGTACTTGTATATTCAACCATATGATTTGAAGGCAATTTTTTTAATCTTATTAGGGTTGCCGCTTGTCTATTCAAAAAAACTATTTATGTGGATAAAAACGTAATTCCCAAATCCCGCTATGGAAAATACGATTTGGATAAAAAAAACC
>JALSIL010000490.1 GCA_026990095.1 Lysobacterales bacterium | reverse complement strand
ATGGCACCATTCTTCAAAATCAAAAACTCGATATTTGCTATAGATAAGTACAACAACTGGACGGGCTTGTTCAACCAGATGATAAAGTCGCGGCTCAGCCGCGCGACTTATCCTTGTTTGTTATGTGCTTGTAGGTAATTAGTAAATTCTTTGAGCAGGGCTTCTATACTTTTATTGTAAGAAGCTTGAACAGCAAGCTTAAACTTTTCACCCGATAATAGCCGTTGTATTAAATTATCAAAATATTCAGGATGGGTATCATGCATAAAGTGAACAAATATCCCTCCAACACGATACAAAAGCCAATTTACAGTTCCATTTTTTCCAACGGCATCTCTAGGGTCATTAGACTTGAACCAAAAGTCAGTTTCTCTGGAAAGGTAAGCCTTGCGTTCCTGACTCTTCATAACACTATATATATCAGTATCTTCTGTATAATTCCCCCCACCATTAGCAACAAAGACTGCTACCCCCTCTCTAAACCAAAGAGGAACATCCTTAATATGAGCTTTCTCTCCTGTATGACTGTAAAACAAATAGTGAGTTAACTCATGTTGCACGAGATCAGTTAAAGAGCCTCTATTGAATGCTCCTGGTGATAAAAAGACCTTCCCCCAATATACAGCCCCTCTCACATTTTCTGATAAAAATATGTATTCGTTAAATATTTCTTGTGTTGAGCAAACGTATACTTCAATTGGCTTTTTAAAAGTACTGTTGAGTATACGTTCTACATCACTCTTACTACTTGTCAGTACTTCAGCTAGAACAAGTGCATTTTTTTTGGCGGGTTCTTCATATCGAATACGTGAATCCTTTTTTAGCACCAAAAAATGATCTGTTGATTTATACTTCGCTTGTATCGCTTTTATCAATAAAGGTTGAGTTAGCAAAATTCCGACAAACAAAATAATTACTACAAATATAATCCCTATAATTGTTTTCTTATATTTCATCAATACCAAACCTTAGAAAATTACCCTGTAGACCCTAGTGCACATAACGATTAAGACGCGCATCCGAACGAGTGCTTTGTTATGTGCTTTGAGCATTTTTTTTCATTTTAGGATCTATCGATTTTTCTGGCTTTGCAAAGAATACTAATGGTATTGCTAAAGGGCCTAAAGCAACAACAATAAGGTTTCGCATTACATTCGACTTTACCTTTCTTGCTTTTGCTATGTAGTAGCAAACAATTGCACTAATTATCCAAATTATCGCTGGTACATATATAACCATATTAGTTTCTCCAGATATGGGGTTAGATTTGTGAGTGGCACATAGACATAATGATTCCCCCTTCCCTGCAAAGGTGCCGACCTTCGACCTACGTGGGTTAGCTACAAAGCAACGCCTTGCTCAGCGGCAATTTACAGCGTGGTTTGGTTTGCGTAAAATTGAGCGACAGCGAATACGCAAACAAACCACGCTGTAAATTGTCCGCTGGAGCTATTTGGTACGCCCGGCATGGGCATAAACTAATAGGGTGAAAGTCCCTTGTAGGAGGATCACCGTAAATAACATGACTGTTATTTAACGCTAACTACTAGCGAATGGCAAGGGCTAATCCGCGAGGAACAGTCTGGAGGAAGCCGCGAGCAAAATCGTGAGCCGACGAACAGA
>JALSIL010000489.1 GCA_026990095.1 Lysobacterales bacterium | reverse complement strand
CTCATGGCATTAGGCATCCAAAACCATTTGGGTGATAGCCAAAGAGATTATCAGCATTATTATAAAAACACCACCGAATTGAAAAAACTCACCCTACCCAATGAAATGGGCGAAAAGTTTAAAGTGATGGCCTTTTCTAAAAATTATGCCGATGAACTCATCGGTTTTACCTTTAGCAATCAATTGCATTTATTATGAATATAGCTCGAAAATATTTAGTCCTTATTGGGTGGTTACTTGTATCCGCTGTTGTTACCTTATCCCTTGTAAAGATTGGTGCCGTCATGCCTGATGTCAAAAATGGCGATAAAATAGGGCATTTTATTGCTTATTTTTCATTAATGATTTGGTTTGCATGGTTGTACCCAAAACCCTTAATTCGTAATTTATATGCCGTTGGCTTTATCATTATGGGTGGTGCAATGGAAGTCTTGCAGTCCATGACTGCCTACCGAACAGCTGATATTGAAGATTTTCACGTTAATACTATCGGTGTGATAGTGGGTTTTATCTGTGCGGTATTATTGGGAAATATTCCTTTTATAAAGAAAACATTTAAGCTAGGATAGAAACCATGCCAAATCATGCCCAACTGCTCAAACGCGTCACTTATGCTTCGGTAGCTACTGCCATTATTTTGATAATTACTAAAGCCATTGCGTGGTATATGTCAGGTTCAATTGGCATATTGGCATCCTTAATTGATTCATTAATGGATTCTTTTGCATCAATAATAAACCTTTTTGCTGTGCGTTATGCCTTGCAACCGGCTGATGATGACCACCACTTTGGTCACGGCAAGGCAGAACCTTTAGCGGGGTTGGCACAGGCTAGTTTTATTGCAGGCTCAGCAGTTTTTCTTATCTTTAATGCCATACAACATCTGCAACACCCTCAAGAATTAACCAATAGTTCCGTTGGCATAGCGGTCATGGTCTTTTCAATTATAGTGACAATTTTTTTGGTTTTATACCAAAGACATGTGGTTAGAGTCACTAATAATTTAGCGATTAAAGCCGATTCATTGCATTATTTAACTGATTTACTGACCAACTTAAGTATTTTACTAGCCTTGTATTTAACCACTCAAGGTTATTTGTGGGCAGATGCAGCGTTTGCCATTGCTATTGCTCTTTATATATTTAAAAATGCTATCGAAATAGGTAAAGATGCTTTTGCGCATTTAATGGATAAAAAATTAGATGAAGAAACGGAGAAAAAAATCATTCGAGCCATTAATGAAACGCAAGGAGCCATGGGATTTCACGATTTACGTACCCGTCAATCAGGTAAAGATAAATTTATTCAATTTCACCTCGAGTTAGATGACCGACTTTCATTAATTGATGCCCACGCTATTGCTGATGGTTTAGAAAAAAAATTAATGGCACTTATTCCTGATGCTGAAGTGATGATTCACGAAGACCCGACCAGTGTTAATAATAATGCATAAAAAATGGCAGGATAGACCTGCCATTTTTTGCTTTTTAGGTTGTTTTATTTATTTTCAAGTTTTTGAATCAACTTTTGTATCAGCCCTTGTCGCCTCACGATTTTTTCTTGTTCATTTATGGTAAAACTCGAAAGTGAACGCGGAGTTATGCTTGAAGCAAACTGGCTAAC
>JALSIL010000488.1 GCA_026990095.1 Lysobacterales bacterium | reverse complement strand
ACTGATGTTGATGCCGTGGACAAAGCCCGTAGAGGTGGAAATTCCGCTTTTTGTGGCTTTTTTAAGAGCGTTGACTGTGTTTTGTTCGTTCATGTTGGAAAGTTTATTTAAAAGATTAGTTATAATTATTAGAAACAAAACTACTGTATAGTTTTAAATAATCAAAGGCCTATCGATTTTTTTTATTGCTTATAGTTTTGTAATTTTGATTTAATTAAGAATTAATATTACTAAACACACGCATTAGTTATGGAAATAGGAAGGGTTATTACTAATTTAAGAAAAACTAAAAATTGGTCACAGACAAACCTAGCAAGCAGAATAGGTATTTCGCAAGTAATGGTCGGAAAATACGAAAGAGGAGATGCAACTCCGTCTATTGAAGTAGCTAAAAAGATTGCTGATGCTTTTGAAGTTTCTCTTGACTATCTTGTTGGAGAAGGGCAAAATGTTTCTTTTGATAAAAAAATCATTCAACGCATTAAAGATTTACAAAACCTTGAAGCTGACAAAAAACAAACACTATTTGATTTAATAGACACTTATATTAGAGATTCAAAAACTAGAAAAGCATATGCGTGATTCAATCTAAAAACATTTCATTATGAAAATTACACTTGACATAAAAGACAGCAACTATTATACTTTCTTAGAATTTATTAAAACACTCAATTACGTTTCGGTATCTAATACTGATGATATCCCTAAATGGCAAAAAAATGAAGTCTTAAATAGAATTAAGACCACACCTAGAGAAGCCTATTTAACTGAAGAAGAATTTGAGAGTAAGTTAGATCTTAGAAAATGAATTATAAATTAGCTTTTCACCCTTTAGTAAACAGAGACGTTCAAGAAGTCATTTCATACTACAATTCTAAAAAAGAAGGACTAGGAATTGATTTTTTTAATGAACTACAACGTGAATATAGGACCTTAAAAATAAATCCTCTATTCCAAATTAGATATAATGATATTCGTTGTCTGCCTTTAAAACGTTTTCCGTATATGATTCATTATTCAGTAGATACTCTTACAAAAGTTGTCTTTATTGAGGCTGTTTACAATACTGCAAAAAATCCAAAAACAAACTGGAAGAAAAGATAAACCTCCCATTTTAGCCCTTTTCTATTTTTGTCATGGTTTTTGCCTCGTTGAGAGCAAAAAACACCAAGGCACGCCAAAAATATCCAAGGGAAGCTAAGTAACATAACCACTTCTTATGAAACAGATAAAAAAATCAGTCTCATAAGTGCCATTATGCTAAATAGCCTAAAAATCCAACGCACTTAACAGTTACCGTTCCCACAATGTCGCTCTGCTGGCTCCTGCCGAGGGCAACATTGCTTTTTCTTGCCTTAACTCTTTTCATTTATGCTTCGAGAAATTCAATCCTCTAATCGCTAAGACAAGAAAAATCAACGTTTGTAAACAAACGTTTTTCAGCTCTAATTTTTTTGGTTTAAAAGGGCTTTCTATCAAAAGACTAGAAAAGATACCCAAAAACGATAATCCTATCTTAAAAGCGAATTTTATATCCTTAAACGCCCTTTTGAAACGAAAAAATGGAGCAGCCCACGGCAGGTGTCTGCGAAGCAAATCTCTAAGCGTAGCGAAGTGCAAAACC
>JALSIL010000487.1 GCA_026990095.1 Lysobacterales bacterium | reverse complement strand
GTAAAAGGCATTCGTAATATTGAATTGGCATTAGGAGATGGCATTAAGCGCCCAAGTCAAAGTGAAATGAAAAACATCCCAGTTGCCAGAAAGAGCTTGATTGCTGCTTGCAGTATTAAAAAAGGAGAGGTTTTTACGGAGCAAAACCTAACGGTAAAGCGCCCTGGAACAGGTGTTTCGCCTATGCGTTGGGATGAGTTTGTAGGAATTAAAGCCAACAAAGACTATGCTGAAGATGAGCTGGTATGAAAGATACCATTTTAGAGGTATTAAGCTTCACAACGTTTGAAAATAGACTAATAAAACTCAATGATAATTTAGTTTTATTAGATAAAGATGTTGCACAACTTTATGATATAGAGCCTAAAAAATTAAGACAACAGTTAAAAAGAAATATAGAAAAATTTCCAAAGGATTATGCTTATCAACTTACAGATGAAGATGTGAATATTATGGGGTCACAAAATGTGACCCCTTCCAAACAATATTTTGGAGGAACAAACCCTTGGGTGTTTACCGAAAAAGGTTTGTACATGGTCGCAACTATTTTGAAAAGTAAAAATGCGTTTAATGCAACATTTACGATTATAGAAACTTTTGCCAAAATCAAAAAGCTATCAAGAAATATTAATGCCATCGTACAAACAACGGATAAAAATTTACAGCAACAACTTGCACAACAAGCTAATAAAATTTTAGAAGATATCATTGAAATTGAGCCAGACATACTTGCTGACGAAGAAGATGGCGAAGTCATAGAAACAACTACAAAATTTGAATTTAATCTAGGTTTTGCAAAAGTTAGTAGAAGTATAAAGAAGATAAAAAAATGAAAAAACGAAAGGTCTGCGTCGTTACAGGAACACGAGCAGAATATGGCCTGCTTTACTGGTTAATGAAAGAAATTGAGCAAGACAAGCAGCTTGAGTTACAACTGATTGTAACGGGCATGCATCTCTCTTCAGAGTTTGGTTTAACGTACCGAGAGGTTGAAAAAGAGTTTAAGATTGATAAAAAAATAGAGATGCTCTTATCTTCTGATACGCCAATAGGCTTGTCAAAATCAATGGGACTTGCCCAAATTTCATTTGCAGAAGCTTATGATGAACTTAAACCTGATATTGTCGTATTATTAGGGGATCGTTATGAAATTTTTTCAGCAGCTTCAGCGGCCATGATGGCTAGAGTTCCCATTGCACATTTACATGGTGGCGAGACAACGGAAGGTGCATTTGATGAAGCCATTCGTCATGCCATCACTAAAATGAGTCACCTACACTTTACCGCCGCCGAAGCGTATAAAAAACGCGTTATCCAGTTGGGTGAATCTCCAGATCGGGTTTTTAATGTGGGAGGCATGGGAATTGAAAATATTAAAAGATTAGCCTTGTTATCCCGTGAAGAGTTTGAAAATTCGATTGAATTTAAGCTAGCGAAAAAAAACTTATTGGTTACGTTTCACCCCGTTACGCTTGAAAAGTCTACCGCACAAATCCAGTTTCAAGCGTTGCTTGATGCAATAGACGTTTTAAACGATACCAATATTATCTTTACCAAAGCCAATAGCGATACCGATGGGCGAATTATCAATCAAATGATTGATGAGTATATTGCGGAACATAAGAATACCAT
>JALSIL010000486.1 GCA_026990095.1 Lysobacterales bacterium | reverse complement strand
GCCAAGTTTTTATACATGTCTTTAAGATTGCTGGCGATTGTTAATTCACTCACAGGGAATTGGATTTCGCCATTTTCGACCCAAAAACCCGATGCACCGCGTGAATAATCACCATTAACCGTGTTGACACCTTGCCCCATAACACTGGTGACATACAAGCCTTTACCCAATTCTTTTAAAGCGGCATCAAAAGATTGAGAACCTGATTGAATAAATAAATTATGTGCACCACCGGCATTGCCAGTCGTGGTTAAACCCAAACGCCTAGCGGAATAAACCGACAACAAAAAACCTTTAAGTACGCCTTGTTCGATAATATTACGTTGTTTTGTTGCAACGCCATTGCTGTCGTAGTTGCGTGAGGCAAATCCACCTTTGACAAAAGGGTCTTCGTTGATTTCAAACCACTTTGGAAAAATTTGATTGCCCAAATCATCTTTAAGAAAACTGGCTTCTTGGTACAAACTGCTGCCTGAAATGGCAGATAAAACATGACCAACCAAGCCTTGAGCAATGGTTGCATCAAACAACACAGGCACTTTGCAGGATTTAACTTTTGTTGCACCAATGCGTGAAATGGTGCGCTCGGCAGCTTTTCGACCGAGTTCATCCGCTGGCATTAAGTTATTAAAATCACGTACTGCATCCCACCAATAATCACGCTCCATTTGACCGTCTTTTTCAGCAATTGCGACCACGCTCATGGAAGAGTTTGTGCCTTGTTTTGTGCCGATAAAACCATTGGAATTAGCATAAACCGAAAATCCTTCACCCATCGACACGCCCGCTTCATCAACAACCACACCAGTGGTTTTTAAAGTCGCAGCTTCTGCCTGTTTTGCCATTTCTATCATGGTTTCAGGAGAGATGTTGCGTGGATGATAAGTGGATAAATCTTTAAAATCAGCAGAATTGCCCAGCAATTCTTTTTCTGCAATACCGGCAAATTCATCGGCTTGAGTGAGTTTAGCAATTTCTAAGGCTTTTTCGATGGTTAAGTCAATGCTGTCGCTGTCTAAAACTGCGGTAGAGGCAGATCCTTTGGCTTTGCCATTATATACTGTTAGTGTGAGCGAGGAATCGTTGGAGTTTTCGATTGTGTCAACATCGCCATTACGCACGCTAATTGACAGCCCAGAACCTTTGGAATAAACAACTTCGGCATCACTTGCACCTTTTTTCTTTACTGTCTCTAAAATTTCTGCAACAATCGCTTCGGTATTTTTAATGGTATTCATAAAAGTTTCATGGTTAATAGTTCAAATGATGACGAACTCGAGTTTGAGTCGCGCACACAAAAAAAACATTATGCACATTCTATGGTTGATTTGGCACATAAATTAGCAGAAATGAAGCATTCTATGATGATTGAACTGCCAATCACCGAATCCATCATTGATGCGATTGTGGCATCTAAAAAAATTAAAAGCCATATCGCGCGAAAACGCCACTTTCAATTTATCGGAAAATTGCTATTAAAAACCGATCACCAAGCCGTTATTGACGCACTAGAATCCCAAGAAAAAAACCATGAAGCAGGGCTTATTCGTCAACCATTTTTACAAATGTGGCAAGAAAAAGTCCTAGAAGACAACGACCTAATCGCAAGTCTGTATGAAACCCACGACCACAGCGACAT
>JALSIL010000485.1 GCA_026990095.1 Lysobacterales bacterium | reverse complement strand
ATGTTTTCCATCAAATAACGTGGCACAGTATCATTGGCATTGGTTGCCGCCACAAAACGCTTAATTGGTGCGCCAATTTGTCGTGCAATTAATCCTGCGGTTAAGTTACCAAAATTTCCACTAGGAACTGATACAACCAAATTTCCTTTTGGGTACCTACTTGCGACTTCAAAGTAATAACAAACTTGGGCAAGTAAGCGTGAGATGTTTATTGAATTGGCTGAGGTTAAATTATGTTTTTGCCTGATTTCATCCGAATCAAATGCGGCTTTAACCATTCTTTGGCAGTCATCAAAGTCCCCTTCTACGCTGTAGGTTTCAATATTTTTCCCAAGTGTACAAAAAAGTTTTTCTTGTAAATTTGAAATTTTTCCTTTGGGATAGAGTATCTTAACGTTAATTCCTTGAATACCATAAAAAGCATGAGCCACAGCCGCTCCAGTGTCCCCAGAGGTTGCCGTTAAGATTGTTACTTGTTCTTTATCGTTAAATTCTTTGACACATTGTGCCATAAAACGTGCACCAAAATCTTTAAATGCCAATGTTTGACCATGAAACAATTCCAAACAGGCAACATTTTTTTCTATCTGTTTCACTTCAACTGGAAAGTTAAATGCTGCAGTAACCATTTGCCTTACTTTTTCAAGTGAAAGTTCTGCATCGATTAAATGGTGAATAACATGAGCACTTCTTTCAACAAAACCCATAGCGAGAATTTCATCAATATTTTTTAAAGGTTTGAACGAATCAACAAAAAACAAACCACGTTTCTGTCCAATTCCTTGAATAACGGCTTGTTTAAAATTAACTTTCTGTGATGGTATTTTTAAATTATGTAATTTCATGACTTCTCTATTTTTTTAAGATTCAATTTCCACTTCACGAACACCAAAATTATCAACTTTACAGATATGGCTAAACCCACCTTGTCTGCAAAAGTTATTGAGTGCATATTTTTGAATTTTATTGGATGTTTCGTGGTTATTAGTCACAGCAAATACAGTTGAACCAGAACCAGAAATACCAAAAGCAATAGCTCCCATACTTTTTGCGTAATCGCGATATGCATCAAAACCATCAATTAAATATTTTCTTTTAGGCTCGGCAATCACATCAAACAACACAGAAGCAGCCATATCAGCATTTTCTGCATGCAAAGCATGGACAAATACCGATAAATTTTGTGCAAATTTGATACTGGTTGCTAAATCGATTTCTTTTGGTAAAAGGTCTCGAGCCTTCTTAGTTGATACTTCGATTCCAGGGTAACTCACCACCAGTTGCCAAGACTCTGGAAATGGCACAGAAACACATGGCTGCATTTCATTTCCAGTCATTAACTGCAAACCTCCAAGCAAACAAGGCGCGACATTGTCGTAATGAATAGAACCACTGACTTCGCCTTCCAATTGCCCACCTAATTCTAGTAAGTCATCAATACTCAAAGCATCACCGAAGAATTTATTTAAGGCATAAAGGGTTGCCACGGATGAGGATGAGGAAGAACCTAAGCCACTGCCAACAGGCAACCTCTTTTCAAGATGCAATTTTAGTGCAGTTGTAGGAAAACCTTTCAATGCCATTTTCTGCATATATAACTTATAAGCACGTGTCACTAAATTAACGGACTTGTCTTTTGGCAAGACATCAGCGTAAGGTCCTGACACCGTCAAATCGTAAGTATCAGCTGTTTCAACTGATACAATGTCTCCGAGCATCTCACCGTTTATGGGTGAGATTGCCAGTCCTAATAAATCAAAGCCAACAGAAAAGTTGCCTATGCTAACGGGTGCAAATACTTTCATAGCACTATCTTAATTGATTATAAAAATTTTACTAAGATTATTTTAACTAGAGGTGTATTAAACTTGAAATATTTGTTGTTTATCATCATGCTTATCGGAAATTTTTAATGCCGTTAGCTTTCCACCCCAAACTTTTCCTGTATCTAAACAAACAACATTATTTTCTTGCATCAAACCCAGTGCCGACCAATGACCGAAAATAATTGCGTGTTTCTTCTTTTTGTATGGCTTAAATCGAAACCAAGGGATTAATTTAGGAAAACTTTTAATTTCACCCTTTGCTTTAAAATTTAGTCCATTATTTTTAAACAAAAAACGCATTCGGGTTAAACTATTGACAGCAAATCGTGCTCTATCTGTACCAGATAACGATTTATTCCAATGATTTGGGTGTGCTCCGTACATATTTTTGAAAAATTTAACTGGCTGATTCTGTAAAAAAGTTTCGACAAATTTTGCCTCTTTTTTTGCTCTTTTTAAAGACCATAAGGGATAAATTCCTGCGTGAACTATAATTTTTTTAATTTTCTTATCATGAATTAACACACTTTGATTTCGCAACCAATGCATGAGATTAGCACAATCGGGGGCTTGAAATATTTCTTGAAATTCACTGTTTCGTATTTTCCTAAGTCGATGCATATAAAATTGAGCAAGCAAACTTAAGTCATGGTTACCAAGGGTTACTTGGCATATTTTTTGGTGCGCATATATCCAACGAAGTGTTGCTAAGGACTGTCCTCCTCGATTAACTAAATCGCCACAAAAAATCAATTTATCTTTTGATTCATCAAATTTAACTTTTATTAACAGCGCCATTAACGCATCAAAACATCCTTGCACATCTCCTATGATGTATGTAGACATTAACGAAAAACCTTTGTGTTTTGTTTTCGTCTGAAGCCAGAAAATTCTGGTAATTCCCACGGTCTTAGTGCAATAACTAAAGTCGTTCCATAGCGACTTTGCAGACCTATATTTTGATCTTTATAGGCTAAATCATTAAAATTTTGTGCCAATTGTTGCATCTTCTTATGAATAGTTTGATTAGAACTATTGGATACCATGCCATTAATTACGATACGTAATTCACCCGCATTAACAAACTGACAATCAAAGAAATCATCTTGAATATGGTTTTCAAAATAACGTTGGATCGGTCCATTTTTCTGCCACTGAAAGGTTCGACTGACAAGGGTTTTGATTTTATTACCGGGTTTTAAACTAATTAAATTAATTTTTTCTAACTGCAACAGGAACTTAATAAGTTCTGCTTCTTCTAAATCATAAAGGTCATAAATATCATTAAAAGACAAGTTGTTCATTACTGAAATTGTTATCAGTAATAATTTTGTATTAGAAACAATCTTCTTTTCTTGTGCAACAGTCAGTTGTTCCAGTTGCATACTCTCAAGATGCACAAGTTCAAGCAAATCTGATAATTCAAGATTAACTAAGAGCAATATTTTTTCTAACCGACTTAATGAAATATCACCTTGGGTAAACTGCCGTTTTATGCTGGATTCAGAGATGTTTAGGTGTTTTGCTACATCGACATACTTAATGCCGTGGGATTTCAAGGTCTTTTTTAAAGTTTGGATTATTTTAATTGACTGACTCATGCACATATTTTAGTTAAAAGTGGCAAGAATTAATACTTTATAGTCGATATACGATAAATTTCATCACTTTTGACATGGCAGTCATTAGGGATTTTATTGGCTTAGGAAACTCAACACCTCCCGCATCCCTCGCGTTTTGTCCGTGTCTTATTTCATCCGCTTTCATTTGAGCTAATATTGCATGTGTTTTGGTGTCTTGTCTTGGTATTTGGTTGATGTGTTCTTGCAGATGATTTTCCACTTGTTTTTCAATTTCGATGACAAAACCAAAACTAATTTTATCCCCTAATAATGCAGCTGTTGCTCCCATAACAAAGGAACTCGCATACCAAAAAGGGTTAAGCACACTTGTATAAGTCTCAAAATCATTTAGACGTTCTTGACACCAACATAAATGATCATGCTCTTCATCTGCAGCTTGAATCAGGTGTTGATAGGTTGTTTCATCTTTTGCAAACAAAGCTTGTCCGTAATAGAGTGCTTGAGCACATATTTCTCCTGTATGATTTATACGCATCAACCCTTTTGTTTGAGTGAGCTCTTGAGCAGATAACTTATAATTGGTTTTTACGTAACTCGGAAGTGGATTTGCTGAGTTTGTTTGTTGGTTTGAATTAATCTTTAGAAATCGATCAAGTTCAGTCAATAGCTTTGAAGAAAGTGAAGCTTTATTTTTTCTCATATTAACTTGAAAGAGTTGAGGTGTTGGCATTTGTCCAACACCTCAAAGTGCCTTAGTTGATGACTTCAAAAATCTTTTCATTGATGACTATACTGGCGTCTTCTTTTAATGATTTGACAATATTCGATAACTCAGCATTTGAAACAGAACGTTCTATTTGACTTCTAATTCCTGCTTTTTCATCATCGGTTAATGATGTGGTATCAGCATTATTAATCGCTTTTAATTTAACTAAAGCTTGAGAATTACTTGTAGCATCAACCGAATGAACTGAATTTTCATTATCTATCTTTAATGAAAAGACCTCTTGGACGAGTTTGAAAGGTTGTTTTGAACCCGTTCTTTCCACCTCTTTTGCTTCAATAACTTCTTTGTTTATTGATTGGGCAATTTCGGCTAATGTTTTTTCACCAGAATTAATCAGTTTTATAAATTCAGCTACCTTATTTTTAACAAGTTCATGCGATTTGTCAGCAATAAGTTTATTTTTAATTACATCGGAAACTTCAGAGAGGTCTTTCACTTTAGGCAACTTATGTTCATTTATATGCAAATAAGCCACATGATTTTCACCCAAATCAACCATTTCACTTATTTCATTCTCCGTCTTAACCATGTCTGAAAATGCCACTTGGGAAAACTTAGGATTTGCCGCTATTCCCACCCCTCTGCCTAAAGCAAAAAGTTCCGTGGATTTGACTTCCAAATTAACTGCTTGTGCCGCTAAATCTAAAGAATTATCAGAATCAATAATTGCTGTATCCAATTCATCTGCTTTGGATAAAAATTGTTCTGAAGCTTTCTCTTGTTTTAAATCAGTAATAATTTGATCTTTAATTTCTTCTAATGCAGGTATCTTAGGAGCCTTTATTTCGTTAAGCTTAATAATATGATAACCAAATTTTGATAAAACTGGTTCAGAAACTTCTCCAGCCTTCATAGAAAATAATTTTTTATCAAAGGCTTCAACCATATCACCAGGCGAAACCCAACCTAAGTCTCCTCCTGTAGGAGCAGAACCAGGATCCTTAGAGACTTCCTTGGCAACTTCAGAAAAGTCTTCACCGTTAGCAATTCGTTTAGCAACTTCATCAATTTGCTTTTTGACTTCTTCGGCATTATTGCTAACAGGCAATAAAATATGTTGGGCTTTTCGTCTTTCAGTTGTCATTAAAGTATCTTTACGCGACTCATATGAATCTTTAATTTCCTCTTCAGTTAATTCAATTTCAGGCAATATATCAGCAACGGATAATTCAATGTAATTGATTGAGACTTGTTCAGCGGTCATGTAGTCTGATGAAAATTCTTTGTAATGAGAACTAATTTCTTCATCTGAAATTTCTATCTCTTTTTCATAGTCCTTATTTGATATTTCAACGTAGTCAAAATCTCTTTTTTGCCTAGTATATTTATACTGGCTGTTAATTTCCGAGTCAAGACTAAAAGCACTTTGCCCTATCATGTTTCTCAATGCAGAGCTTTTTATATCATCCTTAATGTCACGCTCAAGAAGTTCTGCAGATTTATTGACTTGTGAAAGGTAACTTGCATAAGCTTCGGGACTAAATTTACCATCCAATTGAAAACCTGGAATTGATTCAATATATTCTTTGACTCGTGAAGGAGATACATCGTAAGAAAATTTTTCAGCTTCTTGCCTCAACAATTCTGCATCTATGAGTTGATTTAACACGCTTCTTTTAAAGTTTTCTGAATCAAAGTATTCTGAACCTAAATTGTCTCCAAATTGCGAACTCAATCTGTTTTTAGAATTTTGAACAGCTACATTGAAATCATTTATTGTGATTTTTTTTCCATTGACATTGGCAGCACTGTCGTTATTAGCCATTAACAATGATCCACTAACTCCCCAAAAGCCAAAAGCAATTATTAGTAAACCCATAATTATTTTGGCAAATAAACCTGATGATTTTTGTTTTATATCTCTTAGCATAATATTTTTTTCTTTAAAAATAAAAAAGGGTGTCCTAAAGACACCCTATTTTATAATGGCGGAGTGGACGGGACTCGAACCCGCGACCACCGGCGTGACAGGCCGGTATTCTAACCAACTGAACTACCACTCCGTGTATGGTGGGTGCTGAGGGGATCGAACCCCCGACCCTCGCCTTGTAAGGGCGATGCTCTCCCAGCTGAGCTAAGCACCCAGATTTTTACACGAAAAAGGGTTATTTAGTTTAACGCTTCTTTAAGTGCTTTACCTGCTTTAAATGCTGGAACATTTGCAGCTTTAATTTGTATTGTTTCGCCAGTTCTAGGGTTGCGACCTTGACGAGCGGCTCTGTGCTTCACAGAAAAAGTTCCGAAACCAACAAAAGTTAAAGAATCTCCATCTTTTAAACAATCAGTTACTGTTCCAACCATCGCCTCAAAACACGCAGTTGCCGTTGCTTGGGACACATCAGCTTGTTCTGCCACTTTTTTTATAAAATCTGCTTTTTTCATTATTTCTAACTCCAATTTATTAATCTGTTGATCAACACCTGACCAACTTTATGTTTGTTAATTGTTCAACAAAATATCGAAATGGGATTGTATACTAATTTATAAAAAAGTGTGCCTTTTTTTATACTTTTAGGCGATTTAATTCCAATATTTTTACTATTTAAAATGTTTATATGACTTTAATGACTAAATGAATCGCTACTGGATTTTTTATTTGCATCATCCAGCTCCAACAACACTTGAACCTCTTTATCAGAAAATGGTTTTATTTCATTTTCTAGGGCAATTTCAAAAATTTCATCGATGAATTTGACTGGGATAATTTCAAGTTCATTCTTAACTTGGAGAGGCATTTTAACTAAATCTTTACGATTGTCAAATGGAATTATGACTTTTTTAATCCCTCCTCGCAACGCAGCTAATAACTTCTCTTTTAAACCACCAATTGGAAGTACTTTTCCTCTCAAAGTAACTTCACCAGTCATTGCAACATCGGCTTTAACAGGGTTGTTGGTAATTGCAGAAACAAGTGCAACACACATACCAACTCCTGCACTTGGGCCATCTTTTGGTGTTGCTCCTTCGGGTACATGAATGTGAATATCTTTATTAGTCAAGGCTTTATTATCAATTCCCAAAGATTGCGCTCTTGACTTGATTAATGAATAGGACGTATGGATAGACTCCTTCATCACTTTACCTAAGTGCCCTGTCAGCGTTTGTTTTCCACTGCCCGTTAATACCGTTGCTTCAATGTGCAATAACTCACCGCCAACTTCGGTCCAAGCCAGGCCCGTGACCATGCCGACTTCACTTTTTAATGCTGCCTTTCCAAAGCTAACCTTTTGCACTCCTAAATACTTGGAAAGATTTTTAATTGAAAGGTTAACTTTTTTTATGTTTTTTTCTGTTAAAATCTCTTTAACAACTTTTCTGCAAATTTTTGATATTTCTCTTTCTAAATTACGAACACCAGATTCTTTGGTATAACTGCGAATTATTTCCTTTATTGCAGCTTTTGAAATGGTCAGTTCTTTTTTATCCAATCCATTTGCCTCTACCTGTTTTGGAATTAGGTAACGAATGGCAATTTCAATTTTTTCTTGTTCGGTGTAACCTGGAATTCTAATAATTTCCATTCTGTCACGCAAAGGGCCTGGTATATTTAATGAATTAGCCGTTGCAATAAACATAACTTCTGATAGATCAAAATCTAAATCCAAATAGTGGTCAGCAAAAGCATGATTTTGCTCAGGATCTAATACTTCAAGTAAAGCCGATGATGGGTCTCCTCTAAAATCAGCACTCATTTTATCCAATTCATCGAGTAACATTAGAGGATTACAGGATTTTGCCTTTGTTATATTTTGAATGATTCGACCTGGCATTGAACCAATATAAGTGCGTCGATGCCCTCTAATTTCTGCTTCATCTCTTACTCCACCAAGTGAAATACGGCTATAGGTACGACTGGTCGCTTTAGCTATAGATTTACCTAATGAAGTTTTACCAACTCCTGGTGGACCAACCAAACACATGATTGGTCCTTTCATTTTATTTTTCCTTTTTTGTACCGCTAAAAATTCTAAAATTCGTTCTTTAACGTCTTCTAAACCAAAATGATCTTCATCAAGAATTTTTTGTGCTTCAGCTAAATCGGTGTTAATCTTGTTGCGCTTTTGCCAAGGTAACTTTAATACCGTTTCTAAATACGAGCGGACTACTGTCGCCTCTGTTGACATAGGCGGCATCTTCTTTAGTTTTTTAAATTCTGCTACTACTTTTTCTAATGCTTGTTCGCTCAATTGAGTTTGGGCAATTTTTTCTTCAATTTCACTGTGTTCAGAATGCTTTTTATCAATCCCTGTCAATTCTTCATTGATGGCTTTAATTTGTTCGTTTAAATAATATTCACGTTGGTTTTTCTCTATTTGAGACTTAACTTTACCTCTAATCTTTTTTTCAATTTTAATTATATCCAGCTCTTTATTGATGATTTTTAACAGAGACTCTAATCTTGCTAAGATATTTAATTCTTCTAAGAGCTCCTGTTTTTCACTTAATTTAATATTAAGGTGAGCTGAAATTGTATCTGATAATTTATAAGCATCTTCAATAGCAATTATCGAATGCATCAATTCCTTTGGTGTTTTCCTGTTTTGTTTAGCATAATTCTCAAAGTTAATTTTTAAAGAGCGAATCAATACATTTAACTCTTTTGTATTTGACAGTTTAAGATTGCCACACTCTTCAAACTCTGCTTTAAAGAAATCTTCATCCATTAACTTGCTTAATTTAACTCGT
This sequence comes from Lysobacterales bacterium, assembly GCA_026990095.1. Lineage (GTDB taxonomy): Bacteria > Pseudomonadota > Gammaproteobacteria > Xanthomonadales > Marinicellaceae > NORP309. The sequence continues at coordinate 2,617 of JALSIL010000485.1, read as the reverse complement.
TGATTTCCTTCAATTAAAACTTTATGAGTGCCATCTTGCAATTTAACCATTTGCAAAATTGTTGATTTTGTACCAATAGAAAATACATCCTCAATCGAAGGATTATCTGTTTCAGGATTTTTTTGAGCCACCAATATTATCGGCAGTGAGTTTTTCATCGCTGATTCAAGTGCTTTGATTGATTTTTTTCGTCCAACGAATAGTGGCACAACCATTCCTGGAAAAACAACGACATCTCTTAAGGGTAAAACTGCTGCTTTTTGATTTTCACTAGTCATTTAAATTATTATCCTTCATTAACGACTTTTGCCACACTATCTCTTACAATAATTGGATTATTGCCCTCTTCAATAACGGCACGATCAATGACCACTTTTTTGACATCATCCATGTCAGGAATATCGTACATTATATCAAGCAAGGCTTTTTCCATAATTGTTCTTAAGCCACGAGCTCCAGTTTTCCTTTTTAAGGCTTTTTTAGCAATAGCAATTAATGCATCATCTCTAATATCTAATTCTACACTGTCTAATTGAAACATGTATTTAAACTGTTTTGATATGGCATTTTTAGGCTCAATTAATATTTTAACTAAGGCTTTCTCATCTAACATTTCAAGAGTGGCAGTAACAGGCAGGCGACCAACAAACTCCGGAATTAATCCGTAATTAACCAAATCGTCTGGTGTTAAATTTTTAAATAAGGCTAAATCTTCAGCATCTTTTTTTATGGCTTTAACATTTGCTGAAAACCCTATGCCTGTTTGAGTGGATCTTTTCTCAATGATTTTTTCCAAGCCAGAAAACGCACCTCCGCATATAAATAAGATGTTTTTGGTATCAACTTGTAAAAATTCTTGTTGCGGGTGTTTTCTTCCCCCTTGAGGTGGAACAGACGCCACTGTGCCTTCTATTAATTTAAGAAGAGCCTGCTGAACGCCTTCTCCTGATACGTCTCGAGTAATGGATGGATTTTCTGACTTTCTTGAAATCTTATCAATTTCATCAAGATATACAATACCACTTTCTGCTTTTTCTACATCGTAATCGCATTTTTGTAACAATTTTTGAATAATATTTTCTACGTCTTCTCCAACATACCCTGCTTCTGTCAAAGAAGTTGCGTCAGCGATTGTAAAAGGCACATTTAAAACCCGAGCCAATGTTTCGGCTAACAATGTTTTTCCAGAACCTGTTGGACCTACCAATAGAATATTCGATTTAGACAATTCAACTTCATTGCTATCTTTTTTTCCTTTTAGATTAGCTTTTACTCTTTTATAGTGATTATAAACTGCTACAGACAATACTTTTTTTGCGTGTTCTTGCCCTATTACGTATTCATTTAAGTACGTGTGAATCTCTTTTGGTGTCGGTAAATCTGCCTCATCATTACTTAAGGCTTCATCAAATTCATCTTTGATTATCTCATTGCATAAATCAACGCATTCATCGCATATGTACACGCTTGGCCCTGCAATAAGCTTTGGAACTTCTTGTTGACTCTTGCCACAAAAATTACAATGCTTTAATTCTTCTGTTGAATCGTTATCTTTATTATCTGTCATATTTCTACTATTAATATTATTGCTTGATATTTTAACAAAAAACAAAACCAGACATAGACAATTCCTATAAATAGTTCGTATATTTGATTATTTATTGCTATATGGGTCTTTTTTATCAAACTTAAAGAGATGTTTTAACTACTAAAAAGCCAACATTGACAAATACTAGCAATTTATCGATGTTGGCTTTTTATTGTGATGAGACCTTTGCATAACTATATGGCGAAAGAAAAAATAGAGAAAATTTGCCAGATTGAGTTAAAAATTGAAGGTAATAACCAGTTATTGGCGAGATTTTTAGCGAAAAGCTGGTGAATTTAATCATTTTTTACTCGTCACTATAATTATGCAAAGGTCTCTGATTATGAGATTTAAACTATTTTCTTTGCATTAGCACTTCATCAATTAATCCATATTCTTTTGCTTCTTGTGCACTGAAAAAATTATCCCTATCCGTGTCTTTTTCAATTTCTTCTGGAGTCTTTCCTGTATGCTTTGCCATGACTCTATTAAGTCTGTCTTTTAACTTCAAAGCTTCTTTTGCGTGAATATCTATATCAGAGGCTTGACCTTGATAACCACCAGATAATTGATGAATCATAATTCGGGAACTTGGCAACGAATAACGTTTTCCTTTTGCTCCAGCAGTCAATATAAGCGATCCCATGCTAGCAGCTTGTCCCATACAAATAGTGCTCACATCTGGCTTAATAAATTGCATCGTATCGTAAATTGACATGCCAGCAGTGACAACACCGCCTGGACTATTAATATACAACGAAATGTCTTTTTCAGAATTTTCTGCTTCAAGAAATAACAATTGTGCCACAATTAAATTTGCCATATGGTCTTCAACCTGACCAACCATAAATATAATTCTTTCTTTTAACAGACGCGAAAATATATCGTAAGAGCGTTCGCCACGAGCTGTTTTTTCAACAACCATCGGCACTAAATTCATCATTTCTTCAATAGGTGACATGTTTTTATCTCAAATATTTTGGTATTATAAGGAAGACTTCATCATCTTATCAAAAGAAATCTTCTTTT
>JALSIL010000484.1 GCA_026990095.1 Lysobacterales bacterium | reverse complement strand
TGGCGGCATCTTTTAAGGCTTTGGCTTGATCAACCTGATCGGCCGTGACCACCTTTTTCTTTAACAAAGAACGCAAACGGCTGTAACTGCTGCTTGCTGCCTTGGCTTTTGCTCGAGCAGCATTGAGTTCGGCTTTGACCTTGTCCACTTCTTCGATGCGACTACCGGCCTTTAATTTTGCCAACAATTGTTGTTGTGCCACCACTTGAGCTTGGGCTTCTGCTAATTGGGCTTGCAAGATTTCACTGTGCAAAACTGCTAGTAGCTGGCCTTTTTTTACAGACTCACCCTCTTCAACCAAGATTTCGCTGATGTGTTCGCTGCCATTAAAAGCCAATTGCACCTCGCGAATATCCACATTGCCATAAAGTCTCAATGCGGAACTGTCTGCTTCGGAATTGTTGATAAAATAATAATAACTCATTGTCACAAGGGCAATCAAGGCAATTATTATCAGTATTAATTTCTTGTTCATGGTTATTTCCTCAATAAAAAGCTACTTTGGTGGTTGTCCATTATAAAATTCGCGCATAATTTTAATTGCTTGTTCAGCAGTTTCCACAATATAAAAAAGAGCCAAATCAGACTCTGATATAAAACCCTCTTGACATAAATATTCAAAATCGATCACTCTTTGCCAATGCCCTCTACCCATTAAAATAATTGGTAAACGCTGCATTTTTTTTGTTTGCACCAAGGTCAATACTTCAAAAACCTCATCTAAAGTACCAAAACCGCCAGGAAAAGCAATCAATGCTTTAGCACGAAGTAAGAAATGCATCTTACGTAAAGCAAAATACTGAAACTGAAAACTTAAATCAGGGTCAATATAGGCATTGGGCGCTTGTTCGTAATCCAAAGTGATATTGAAACCGACGCTAGGTTGCCCCACATTAAAAGCTCCGCGATTTGCTGCTTCCATAATGCCAGGACCACCACCAGTAACCACCACAAAATCTTTGCGTTGGTGTTTTTGAAATTCACGAGAAACCATTCCTGCCAATATTTGCGCCTCTTGGTAATATTGCGAATGCCTGACTTGCCGTTGAGCCTTCTTCAAAGCCATATCATTGCTTGTACAGGGCTTATTCTTTACAAGTTCTAGTGCCTCATCACGTTTTTTTCTTGCTTCCTTGGGACTTAAAATCCGCGCACTGCCAAAAATCACAATTGTTGAAGCAATGTTTTTTTCACGTAACGCCTGCTCTGGTTTAAGCAACTCCAGTTGTAAACGCAAGGGACGTAAATCGTCACTTGCCAAAAACTCCGTATCAGCATAAGCTAATTTATAGGATTGACTCATGATAATTTTATTTTGCAACTGTTTGATTTGGCTTTCACTCAAATCAGTTGAGCGTAGCCTCTCATTTGTATTGGATCTCTTCATAGCTAAATTTGACAAAACACTTCATTAGGTGAGCGAGTGTTCACTAACCATAAAGTCTTTTGCTCATTTTTTCAAGATATATCTATCTTTTTATGGTTATAAGAGGATTTAGATAATCTAAATTCAAGGCAAAAAATGAGTCGAATAAGCCCGCTAATAGTGAATTTTTTAACGCAAAGTGGAGTTGCCAAAAATTTAACTAGGGGTCTCCTTTTTTTTGGCAAACAGCCAAGCAAGGAATGCAAGAACAAAATAC
>JALSIL010000483.1 GCA_026990095.1 Lysobacterales bacterium | reverse complement strand
ATTTAATTATAGGGTGTGGTTTGGTTGACGCTTACCTTCAATTAAAGCGGTTTGGGAATTTGTTTTTCAAGCAGGTGCTGGACTTGGTTTGGTATTAATTTTGCGCTGGTATTGGTGGCGGGTGAATGTCTATTCGGAAATTTCTGCCACCATCACACCCTTTGTGCTTTATGGCTGGTTGAAGTTTAGCGACTCTGGCATTGCTTATGAAGCCAGTCTTGGAGCGGGTTACAACTATATATTTGTGGTGTTAGTCACAACAGTTGTGTGGTTGTTTATAACATTTCTTACGCCACCTGAAAACACACAAACACTTAAAAAATTCTACCAACGTGTTAAACCCAATGGTGCTTGGTCAATTGTTGGTCACATTGTTGACTATAAAGACTTAGGCAAAAAGTTTGCCACTTGGATAGGACTGACGATTTTGGTTTATGCGGTTCTATTTTTAATTGGAAAGATTCTATTAAGTTAACCCACGACTTGGTTCATTAGTTTTAGCCAACTAGCGGAGTATTTTTCAGTTTTAATAAGTTCAAATTTAATCAGCAGCCACTCAAGCAGGTTGTTTTTGGCATTATGACCAGTGGAATGTTGGTGCAACGCTTCTGCACAGAGGTGTATGCACATATCAAGTTGTGCTATTTCATCAATATAATCTCTTACCAGTAAAGTTTGTTGTGCACTGGGTTGTTGTAATAAGGACTCTGCATTTTGGCTCAATTGCGATAGTTTATCTTGCAATGCGGTTATCCACTGCATTTGTGGTTGGCTTGCTTGTTTAGAAAGTTGGGCTAGCTTAGTTGTTAAATCCGTGTGAAAAATTTTATCAATGCGGTATTTGTGCATGTCTCGTAAAATTTGCATCCGCAAAGTGTTGTGAGTGCCTTCCCAGTTTTCATAAACGATGGCATCACGAAATAAACGTGGTAAAGGAGAAAATGTTTCAATGGCGCCATTGCCTGCTAACACATCAATGCAATGATGAATATTGTAAACACAATATCGGGCAGTTATGTACTTGTTGATGTTGGCACGAATCCTCAGTAACAGTTGTTCATTTTCATCAATCTCTTTTTTTCTATCCACTTTATCTTGTAATACAGTGGTTGCCAGTGCAGAGGATAACATGGCACAGTTAAGCGCTCGAATATCCGCTAAAGGTTGTTGAACCAAGGGATAGTTTTCGATCGCCATACCAAAAGCAATACGGTATTTGGCATAACTTCGCGCCACTTGATACGCTCTTGATGCCGCACCTAAAATGGCAAAACTATTGTATATTCGTGACAGGTGCAATACATTTTGCATCAATAATTTAAAGCCATTTTCAGGTTTACCTATGGCAATGGCTTTGGCATTTTCAAAATCAATTTCACCTGATGCCATGCTACGGGTGCCAATTTTTTCTTTTAATCGGCGAATTTTTAGTGCATTTGGCGTGCCATTCTTATTGAACCGATTGACTAAGAACAACCCCAGTCCTTTTGTGCCAACTCTGTCTTCATCATACCTTGCTGTCATTAAAAAAACATCGGCATTAGCATTTGAGCAAAACCATTTCTCACCACTGATTAACCATGTCCCATCGGCTTGTTGTCGGGCTTTGCATGAGTTCAAACCCACATCACTGCCCCCTTGAAC
>JALSIL010000482.1 GCA_026990095.1 Lysobacterales bacterium | reverse complement strand
CCTGAAATAGATAACTTGCTTTACCAAAATCATGAAATAAGGCAGCAATTGCGGTTGCATAATAAATAATGGTTTTTGTTTGCCATTTATTTTTATCCATCTTTATAACATTCTCTTGATTAGTAAAATTAACCGGCACATGCCCCTGGCTATTAAACTTATCCCGATTACCAACAATCCATTCCAGCTTTGTCAATTTACGAGTTTTGATTTTATGGCAAGCCACGGCGGTGTTTTTTGTAGCAGTTTTCTGTAATAACTTCTTAACTGCTTGCAAGCCTTCTTCTGTAATTGGCGTTTGCCACGTTCGTTTACCAATGCGATTGGCAAAAGCATCAAGCACACGTCTGGTTTTGTTCAGTGACTTTTTTTCGCATTGGGAGGTGAAGGTTACTATCATTATTACTTTAACCTCTTTATTATCTGACTTGCTTGTAGTTCCATCTTGGAAAAAGCGAACCACTTTTTGCCTAAATCTTTGATTGATGCACCAAAGTGATAAACGCTTGTATCATCTATTATCAAAAATCTATCGTGTGCTTTGCTAAATTTCTTTACCCTTATTGAGCTGTACTGTTGGTTGTGTTTGGTTAAATCTTGTTGAAATGATTTGTTTAGGTTTTTGCTGTAGAGGGTTGCTTGCACTTTATTGTTTCTTTTGCTCAATAATTCCAATACACTTTCATCAATATAATTATCAATCAGCACAATATTGTGTTTGGCTGTTTTTATAAGGTCAGTGACAAATAAATAAGCATCAAATATCTGTCCATCGTAAAATATGCCTTGTTTGGGCTTAATTTCATTTGTTTCTAGAGCTTGCAGAACTTTATCCAATTTTGTATCGGTGTTTAGTTGTTTGATTTCTAAATGTTCTAGCCTTTGAAAAATGGCGGCATTATTTGTTATGAATTTTCTCATGTTTACAAAGGCATCCATTATCTGAATACTCACCTTTATGGCGGTTGGGCTACGCAATACTGCTGATAACATAGAGATACCTTGCTCGGTAAATACATAAGGTCTAGTTGGTGAATGTTTGAGTGATGCCAAGTGGTCGCAATTTGCGACCAGTTCTTGTTTTTCTTGTTGGCTTAACTGAAACCTGAATTTTTGTGGAAATCTGTCAATATTACGTTTGACTTGTTCATTCAGGCGTTTATTTTGCACATCGTATAAATCTGCTAAATCTCGGTCTAGCATGACTTGTTGATTTCTGATGGTTAATATCTTTAATTGAATATTATGATTTTCGATTTTAGTTAAGTTGTTTTTGCTTGTCATTGTTGTTCTCCTTTTTTACAAACTTCCTTTATTGTAGCAAACATAAAGTCTAGTGCTTTGTGGTTGGTAAAATTCTCTAGGCATTGGGCACGGAATTCTTTTTCGCTTGCTCCTTCTTTGGCACAGATAAATGCCCATGGTAATATTAATGTGTCTTTGATGAGGTCTGCAATGTCAAAGACTAAGGCTCCGCGGCGAGTTTTGCCGTGCATAACGGCAAAGCCGTGTGGGATACCAAGCACCCATAAAGTTGTGGCTGCTAGTCCGTAAGCAAGGTAGTTGCCGTGATTGAGAAAGGCATTGGCGGCTTCTGTGCTGTCGTGTTGGCGTTTAAAGGTTTTGTGTTTGCTTTGGGTGGCTGCGTATTTGTATAAATATTTGGTTAATTGGGCTTCGGCAAGTAATAAATTTGTGGTGTCTTGGCATTGGTCTATTTTGTCGGTGAATTTGTTTAAGGCTTGATTTAATCCATCGTCTTTTATGTCAAAGCCTTCTAGTTTGAGGTCTTGGTCTTTTTTCCAAGTGGTTTGCAGATAGTTTATTCTTTGTTTTTGAAAATATTTGGCAACTTTTAAGCGTTTGTTTGCATCAAACCAAAACTTCATCCAGCTTTGGACATATTCAGTGGGTCGGTATTCACTTTGTGGTGTTAGCCATTCGATTTCGTTGCTTGCGAGTAATGGTGTACCGCCACCGCCTGAGAAACCGAATAATACGCCTGCTGAACAGAGCATTCTTACCGCTCCTTGGGTGATGGATGTGCCGGTACCAAGTAAAATAACGGTGGTATTGGCTATCGGGATGTTCCAGTATTGTTTGTTCTTTTTTTCTTCGGTCAGGTAGACGACTCGCCCACCTTTTTGCAGGAGTCGGCATTTTTCGAGGTAATAAATATTGGCTCTTTTGCTGTGTAATATGTGTTTTAGGTCGGTTAACGCTTCCATTTTGTTCTGTTTTTATTGGGTTGTGGGTTAGTTTAGTTGTAGTCATTCTCAAAACTTGAGAATGACCTAATTATTTTAGCATTTAATTGATTACCTGTAAATGCAATGTTTTTTTGGGGTTTGAGTTGAATGGGATAAATCCCACTTACCAGTGTAGTTTTTATTGATAGAGTCGGAGGAGAGTGCTCTTAATTTTTGGGTGTGTCTGGCATATTTTATGAGAGTTCTAGCTTTTTATTCAACTGATTTTTAAATTTATTATTTTAGTGTTTTTCTTAGGATTTAAATACGTTAGAATGGAGGTTTTACGTTAACAATAACTTTATGAATCAAAATAAAATCTTGCCAGATAACTGCACCTTGCTTTTTAACCACGATAAAATTCAAGCAGAAATTAAGACTCTTGCTGATAAGTTGAATAATCACTATGACGGTAAAGAAGTGGTTTATTTAACCATTATGAATGGCGGCATGATTTTTGCCAGCGATTTGTCTAAACAATTAGATTTGGATATGGAAATGGATTATGTACAAGTCAGCCGTTATGGTACGGAAACAACTGGTGGTCAACTTATTTGGAAACACCAATGCGAAACCAATCTCAAAGGCAAGCATGTGATTATTGTCGATGATATTTTTGATGAAGGCTATACATTGATGGCTGTTGATGAATGGTGCAAAGAACAAGGGGCTAAATCGGTTAAATCAGCTGTTTTAGTCAGCAAGATTCATGAGCGAGGTTATGCCGATTACCGACCTGATTATTTTGCTATTGAAGTTGAGGATTTATACATCTTCGGATATGGCATGGATTACCAAGAAAAGTTACGTCACCTTAACGATATTTATTACCTTAATTTATAAAGCTCTTCATTTCATCCATAAAAAAACCAGAGCCTTTTGACTCTGGTTTTTTTTGTAACACTTTATTTTGGAACTAAGAGTTTGCAGAGACTAAGTTATTAATGCTTCGCACGGCTACCATGACTGTTGCATAATCAGAGATTTTTTCACTGCGCATTTGCTGCAACATTGAACGCACGCGTTTAACGCTGTCTTTATTGTCAGAAACCCATGACTCCACTGTGTTTTTCTGGTATTTCTTTAACAGCAATTGTGTTAAGGCGTTGTGGTTTTCAAATAACTCATCGCGCAAAACTCCGCGTGCATGAGCGTGCCAAGGGCCAATGACCACCAAATCTTCTATCATGCCACGCAGCCATAAAAGATTAAGTTTTTCACCTAATTCAAAGAATGCTGTAGCAGACTTTGCTACAGTTGTTTTGGTGCTTTTTGCAATTTCAACCACATCCAGTGTCGCAAATGAGAAGGCAATGGCGGATAAACGTTCTGCTAGTTCTTTGGGATATTTGTAAGCCACTAACATGTCTTGGGTTTTATGCAATGACTTCAAATCTTTTTGTGGCAACACTTTATCCAAATGCGTAATAAATTTATTGACATCGCCTTTGAGTTCTTTAATAACGGCAGTAATATCAAAGTTATGCCCATATTTGTTCAAAAGCCAGCGCACGGCTTGTCGCATGTGGTTCCATACAATTAATCCTCCTTCTATTTGGTGGTCGGGTTTCACCACCAAATCTAAGGATTCAATCTCTTGCCAGATTTTTTCCGTACCAAATAATTCACTAGCAACCACATAAGCTTTTGCAATGGCACCAACCGCGGCTCCTGTGTCTTCATTGGCACGCTGCATAAAAGTTGCACCCATTCGGTCAATAATTTGACTGGTCAAAACAGTGCCCACTATTTCACGGTGCAAACGGTGACCTAATAAAAAGTTAATGTCTGTTTTTTGTAATTTAGCTGGAAAGTATTCACGTAAAGTTGAAATAAAATATTCGTCCTCTAATGCATCTGATTTGAGTAAATCTTCAAACAAAGCAAGCTTAGAATAGCTTAGCAGCACACACAACTCAGGGCGTGATAAACCTTTTCCTTCTGCCTGTCTTTTCTTAAGTTCTTGATTACTGGGTAAAAATTCAATTTCTCTATCCAATAAACCACGTTTTTCTAATACTTTTATCAAATGTGCTTTCGCACCAAGTCTTTGCCTGGAATGGTATTCCATCATGCTAAGTGTTTGGGTTTGCGAATAGTTGTTTCTCAAAACAAGTTGACTCACATTATCAGTCATGGATTCTAATAATTTAACCCGTGTTTTAGCATTGTATTTGCCTGCTTCCATCATTTGCTGAACTAATATTTTGATATTAACTTCGTGATCTGAACAATCAACACCTGCAGAGTTATCAATAAAGTCTGTATTAATTTTCCCACCTCGTTGAGCGTATTCTATACGCCCAAGTTGGGTACAACCTAGGTTACCCCCCTCGCCTATTACGCTGCAACGCAGTTCTTTGCCGTTAACTCTTAATGAATTGTTAGCACTGTCACCAACTTGTTCGTGCGTTTCTGAGGCCGCTTTTACATAAGTTCCTATACCCCCGTTCCATAATAAATCAACTTTTGATTTTAACAAGGTTCGAATCAAGTGCTGTGGAGACATTTCATCGACACTGATGCCAAATGCTTTTTTGACCTCAGGAGATAATGGGATGGACTTATCAAAACGTGAGAATATTCCACCCCCTTTAGAGATTAGCTTTTTGTTGTAATCTTCCCAACTAGAACGTGGTAAATTAAATAAACGCTGACGTTCTTTCCATGTTTTGGCAGAGTCCGGGTTTGGGTCAAGGAAAATATGCATGTGATTAAAAGCGGCTTTGAGGCAAATGTGCTTAGATAACAACATACCGTTACCAAATACATCTCCCATCATGTCGCCAATACCAATCACACTAAAATCTTCACTTTGGCAATCAATCCCAAGTTCTCTAAAGTGGCGTTTAACAGACTCCCATGCACCTTTTGCAGTAATTCCCATGGCTTTGTGGTCATACCCTACCGAACCACCTGAGGCAAAGGCATCTCCTAGCCAATGACCGTAGTCTGCTGATATACCATTAGCAATGTCAGAGAATGTCGCCGTTCCTTTATCGGCAGCAACAACTAAATAAGGATCATCTTTATCGTAACGAATAACGTTTTGTGGGTGAACAATTTTTCCAGCTACAATGTTATCAGTTAAATCCAACATACTGCGAATAAAATTTTGGTAACAAGCAATGCCTTCTTTCATAAATGCATCTCTATCGCCATTGGTTGGGAGTTGTTTACAAACAAATCCCCCTTTAGAACCCACTGGAACAATAATAGAGTTTTTAACATTTTGTGCTTTCATTAAACCCAAAACTTCCGTTCTAAAATCTTGGTATCGATCTGACCAACGTAAACCACCACGAGCCACTTCACCCATACGCAAGTGAATGGCTTCGAAACGGGGAGAATAGACAAAAATCTCTCTAAAGGGTACGGGTTTTGGCATTTGTGGTACTTGTGAGGACTTCAGTTTAAAACTAACGTATTCTTTAAAGCCACCCTCATCATTTTTTTGATAAAAGTTGGTGCGTAGCATCGCTAAAATGACTTCACCGTACGCACGAATAATAGTGTCTTCATCTTGAGAACTGACAGAGTCCAATAAGGCACTAATCACTTTTAATGCTTTTTTCTCTTGGCGTTTACGGTTAAATTTAGCGGCTCCAAAATATTCGTCTAGTGCATTTTGCTGATGTTCGGTTAGGCTCAAACCCAAATGCTCTAATTGGGTATCAAACTTGCCTTTGAATTGTTGCAAATATTGTTTGTGTTCTCTTGTGCTTAAATCTTCTAAAAAGATGGCAAAACGCACCCTAAATAATTCAATCAACCACCGAGAAATATGTGACTGTGCAATTAAGGCTTTCTCAATATAATCCTGTGAAAATGGCAGGTTTGTTTGTTTTAAATATTTGCTTATCGCTCGTAAAATAATAATTTGACGTGAAGATAAACCACCCAATATCAAGAGCTTATTAAAGCCATCATTATCCACAACTCCATTAACAATTTCTTTGAATGCCTCTTTAAAGCGATCTTTGACTAAATCTAATTCCAGCTCTTTTCCGCGCTCTAATGACAAATCAAAATCCTGAATCCAAAACTGCTTATCGTTATCAAGTGAGACCTTATAAGGACGTTCACGTACAACTAATAATCCCAAGTTTTCTAAAACAGGCAAAACTTCACTAAGTGGAATGGTATTTTCACACCTGAATATTTTAAATCTAAATATATTGCGGCTAATATCTTTGGGTCGATACAAACTTAATTCCAAGCCGTAGTTATCGCTTAGTTTTGCTGCATTTTCAACATCATAAGCAGCCACATGAGGCGAAACATCTTCAATATACGCCATTGGAAAGCTGTTAGCGTATTTTTTACTCAGTTTGTAACCATATTCCTCACCATGTTTTTCAATTAGAATTTCTTCCAGCTCATCTTGCCACGAGCGTAATGCTTGCGAGATTTTCTCTTCGATTAAATCCGTATCCAGTTCATGCAATTCTTCTGAATAAACCATTACATATAGACGGGTTAAATTGGTTTCTTCAATTCTTACTTGAAATTCAATGTGTGTTCCATTGACTTGGGTAGCTAAAATATCTTGTATTGTTTCACGCACTTGAGTATTGAATTTATCTCGTGGAATATGCACCAAAAAGGCATAAAAACGTTTAAATTTATCTTGCCTAAAAGTGACGTTTGATTTTTGACGCTCTGCAATGGTTAAAATTGAATAGATGGTATTAAACAATTCATCACTGCTCGATTGCATGAGTTCATCACGCGGCAAGGTTTCCATTATGTGAATAATGTGCTTACCAGTATGACTGCTTTTTTCAAATTTAAAGCGTTTGATTACGCCTTTTACTTTTTCATTAATATAGGGAATATCCCAAGGACGAGTATTAATAGCAGCGGATGTAAAGAGTCCAACGAACCTATGCTCTCCCAAGACCTTACCTTTATCATCAACCACAACAATTCCAATATAATCAAGGGTTCCTTCCCGATGAACTCGAGGCCTTGCATTAAGTTTGGTAATAATCAGTAGATCAGATTGTTTACTTACTTGGTATTGTTTATCGACCAAAGAGTCCACATCTTTTAGGTATTTTTTTGATTTAAACAAGCCTAAAGCGGATTGTTTTTGTGCACTAAAAGACTTAGATTTATCACCGGAATTAATTTTATAGAACTGGTAACCCAAAAAGGTAAAATTATCATCAAGCAACCACTCAACAAACTTTAATTGTTTATTGTAGGTTGTTTTGTTATCAAATTCATTTATTGAACTTTTGGCTTCGCTCATCATAGCTAACATTTTTTTCCAGTCACCTACACACGCAGAAACTTTATCAATAACTAAAACCAGTTCTTTTTGCAAGTCTTGTAATAAACCTTCATCAATAATTTTATGCGTTTCTATATGCATCCATGATTCTTTTGAAGCAGATGATTTGTCAAGTTCTTTAATGATGCCAGCATTAGAACGAATCACGTGAGCCACTGGATGTGTCATCAGTTCCATTTCAAGTCCCAACTTTGTGAATGCCAGGGCTACTGAATCCACTAAAAATGGCATATCTTTACAACTGACCTGTATGACCGTGTGATTATTTTCATAACCACAGGCTTTGAGTTGTGGGTTAAACACTCGAATAAGCGAAGCATTTTCTGGCATTTTCTTTATGGATTTAACAAAATCAATAATAACATGAGCCCAATGCTGGTTGGAATGCATTTTAATCTCTTGACCAGACATTCCACCAAAAAATAATTCAGTCGTTTTTAAATAGAGTGGAAGAAGAGTCGATGAATCGAGTTTTTTAATATGTCTTTTAACAGATTGAATGTGCTTCTTGTGAGTTTCGGTTGATAAACCAAACATTTTTGTCCCCTAAAATAGTGTAAAATTCAGGCTGAAATTATACTCCCATCAAAACAGATTTACATTAATTTTTACATTTAACCTTAAAATCTACATGGTAATGCTCATCGTGCCGAACCCACGCTTTATGTTTCATAAATTTTAGATTCTTTTGCAGGTATTTACCTTGTTTTGTTTGGTAAATTTTTGAATGGAATTCTGGAGAGAAAATAACACGCCAAATACCAATGCCTTGCTTTAATGAGTCTTTATGTAATTGCACTAAATGCAGGGCAATGGCTTCAAAATCTATGCTGTAGTCTTTGTATTTTCCATTGCGATTAAACTCAATTCCATATCCAAATTGGTTTGATAAATCCGTTGCATAATATACCGAACGTCCATTTTCATCAATCACAGGCACCATAAAGTCCACAGACAAACCATTTTGATGGGTTTTATGGGGTTTAAAATCTCCACCATTTTTCCAACCCGTTTCACCGTATTTAAACTTAAGCTTTGGATTTGATTGAGCCAATTGTTTATAACTATTAATCACCACATTATACACTTTTGAATGAACGTAGTTACGTCCAAGCAAATCACCCAAAGCATTATAAATAACGAAATTATCACCTTTTATTGGTAATTGTACTGAGTTGTCGATTCGACCCTGCGAAGTTGTACCAAAACATTGACTGTCTTTGGCATGAGTACTTGTCGCAAAAAAGAGAAGGATTGCAAATATTTTTATCATATTACCTAAATCCCAATAGTGAAAACACGATTATAGCACACCCCCTTAACACACCTAGAAAACCAAGAAAATGTCTTATCGCCAATAAAAACAGAACAGAACATTTAATCCTAGCTGTGTTAAGTGTTATAATCTTTTTTTTCTTATCAATTGCAATATTACGTGAAAGCACTCGTTAAAAAATACCCCAAACAAGGCATTTGGATGGAAGATGTAGCCATGCCAACTGTTGGTCACAATGACGTTCTGATTAAGGTCGAAATGACCGCTATTTGTGGAACAGATTTACACATTTACAATTGGGATGATTGGTCTCAAAAAACCATAAAACCACCCATGACAATTGGCCATGAATTTGTTGGTAAAATTGTTGAACTTGGCAGTGAAGTAACCGGTTATGAAATTGGCAAACGCGTCAGTGCTGAAGGACATATCACCTGTGGCGTTTGTCGAAATTGCCGTGCCGGCACACAACATTTGTGTCCAAACACTATTGGAATTGGTGTTAATCGAGATGGTGCATTTGCAGAATACATTTCGGTTCCAGCTAAAAACTTATGGCCCATTCATGATGAAATCCCATCCGAGTTGGCTTCATTTTTTGATCCCTATGGCAATGCAACTCATTGTGCTTTGGCTTATGATGTTATTGGTGAAGATGTCCTTATTACGGGTGCAGGACCTATTGGAATCATTGCAGCAGGAATCTGTAAACATGTGGGTGCACGTAATGTCGTTATTACTGACATTAATGACTACCGCTTAAAACTGGCTAAAGACATTGGAGCAGATCGAACCATTAACGTCACCCAAGAACGTTTGCGTGATGTTATGGATGAACTCAACATAACTGGATTTGATGTTGGCTTAGAAATGTCAGGTAATGCTCATGCTTTTAATGACATGCTCAAGTCCATGTATCACGGTGGTAAACTTGCTTTACTCGGCATTCTGCCACGTTCGACCCAAATAGACTGGGATGATATTATATTCAAGGGCCTTGAAGTTAAAGGAATTTATGGGCGAAGAATGTTTGAAACCTGGTATAAAATGACACAGATGTTACGCACAGGTTTTGATTTATCCAAAGCCCACTCCCACACAATAGGCATTGACGATTTCCAAAAAGGATTTGATTTAATGCAATCAGGTCAATGCGGAAAAGTTGTTTGTAAGTGGTAACTAGGCAAAATACAAAAAAATACACAGAAAAAATACAAAGCGCACACACCCATAAAATTGAATACAGCTGAATTCGAGTCATAAGTGCAACTCCGCTGGATTTTTCTTGTTAGAATTTTTTTAAACCTTATAACGATCCATCGCTCTAACCAGCCCCTTTAAAAACCTAATTGCTTTGTCAAGTTCATCTCGTTTGATTAAATGGGGGGTTTCAAGGCATGTATTTGCTTGATGGGCTGCTCCTCCTCTTTTAGAAACAAGATCATTTAGCATTTTTCTTGCTTGAGGAGGGTGATAATTATCCCACTTCCATGAATTAGTAATATCAATCTCAAAGTAATTTTTGAAAAGCATTTTTGTACGTTCGGCATTAGGATTAAAAAATCTTTTTAAATCTTCATCAACTTTTCTCTGAACAAAATTCCCAATAAGACTACCGTTGACAGAACATAACCAAACAGAGACTTCTTCTTTGAACCTATCTTTAACGTAAGTTTCCCAAGCCGAAAATGCCATAACCATACCAGCTCTTTTAAGAGCTTCTGAATTCCTTTCTAAAGCTGAGCTGTTCTCATTATCAAAACGTATCAATAAATCTTCTGCATCTTTTATAGCGAAATCAAATGATTTTCTTGCTTCAGTCATTTTTACTACCATTCTTATAAATTTGGTAACTATTCAGAGTAATTAAAAAACACACGTAGCGACTCAGAAAGCCTCTAAAACCCGTCAGTTCAAGACCGAAAAGGAGTGTTTACAAGTGTAAACAAGAATTTTCCAACGCCAAAACAGCATATTTCTAAGGTTTTTCAATTACGCTGAATAGTTACATAAATTCTAACAATTATTAGGGTGCATTGTGTTGGAATAATGCTTTTTAGTTATTTTTTCCATCGTGCTGATTTACCCTAATTCTATTAATTTAAGGGTAATAATACTTAAATTCACATAACTTATCAATTATTTAGCGTAGCTTAAATTAATTACATACAGAGCTGTACCCCACTATTAAGACAGGTAAATTGATTTTTTAGTAGAATTTCTTCGTTATAATATAACAATTAATGAGGAAAGAACAATGAGTAAAAAAAGAAGAAACCATACGTCTGCTTTTAAAGCAAAAGTCGCTTTGGCAGCAATCAAAAATGAAAGCACAATGGCTGATTTATCTAAACGATTTACATCAATCAAAATATGATAACCCGTTGGAAGAAGCAATTGCTTGAAAATAGTGCAGAAGTATTTGCATCCAAAGCAGGGTTTTCGACAGATAGAGAAGCTGAAATCAAAGCCCTGCAAGCCAAAATTGGTGAAATTACAATGGAGAATGATTTTTTATCCAAAGCGTTAGAGTAAAGGATACTCAACAACGCAAACAAGCCATCAACAAGGATGAAAAGCTATCACTGGTTAAGTAATGCAAGCTATTGAACATCAACCGCTCAAATATCTATTATTTGCCTGCTGGGGAAAAAGAAGAAAACCTTCAATTAATGAAGTTAATTGATAAAATTCATCTCAAACGCCCATTTTATGGTGTCAG
>JALSIL010000481.1 GCA_026990095.1 Lysobacterales bacterium | reverse complement strand
TCAGGATTAAGTTTGCGTAGTTTCTCTTGCGTGTTGCATAAAATGACTTTCTGTTCGTTAGTACGAGCAGGGAAGAATTCAAAACTAAATTTTATATTTTTCATGGTTTTTCTCTTGCCTACTTCTGCCTAGGTTCCCACGCAGAGCATGGGAACGAGCACTATCGGGACTTGGGATTAATAACGATAATGTTCAGGCTTGTAAGGACCTTCAACCGTTACACCAATGTATGCCGCTTGCTTTTCGGTAAGCTTGGTTAGCTTCACACCCACTCGTTCTAAGTGCAAGCGTGCAACTTTTTCGTCCAGTTTTTTCGGTAAAACATAGACTTCGTTATTGTATTTATCACCATCGCAATACAATTCAATTTGTGCCAACACTTGGTTGGTGAATGAATTTGACATAACAAAACTAGGATGACCAGTGGCACAACCCAAGTTGATTAAACGTCCACGGGCAAGCAAGATGATTTTCTTGCCATCAGCAAAGATAACATGATCAACTTGTGGTTTAATTTCATCCCATTGGCATTTTTCTTCTAAGCCAGCAACATCAATTTCGTTATCAAAATGACCAATATTGCAAACGATGGTTTGGTCTTTCATCTTTGCCATGTGCTCAAAAGTAACAATATTGTAATTGCCTGTTGCGGTAACAACGATGTCGACTTGATCGCAAACATCATCCAAAGTGACCACACGAAAACCTTCCATAGAAGCTTGCAGGGCACAAATCGGGTCAACTTCAGTAATTAACACGCTGGCACCCAGTCCACGCAATGATTGAGCACAACCTTTGCCGACATCACCATAGCCACAAACAACAGCGACTTTGCCTGCTATCATGACATCGGTTGCACGTTTGATGCCATCGACTAAGGATTCACGACAGCCATAAAGGTTGTCGAATTTTGATTTGGTGACAGAATCATTAACATTGATAGCAGGAAAAGGTAATTCGCCCGCTTTTGCCAATTCGTATAATCTGTGTACGCCTGTGGTTGTTTCCTCAGTCACGCCTTGAATGCCTGCTAAAGCTTTAGTGTACCAACCGTTACTGGTTGGCAAACGCTTTTTGATGGAATTATACAAACAAATTTCTTCTTCAGATTGAGGATTGTCTAACACCGATGGGTCTTTTTCCGCTTTTGAACCCAACATCAATAACATGGTCGCATCGCCACCATCATCCAAAATCATGTTAGGCGTGCCGCCATCTGACCATTGCATGATGCGATGCGTGTATTCCCAATATTCGTCTAATGTTTCGCCTTTGACGGCAAAAACAGGGATGCCTTGATCGGCAATAGCAGCAGCGGCATGGTCTTGGGTCGAATAAATGTTGCAACTTGCCCAGCGCACATCCGCACCAAGTGCTCGCAAGGTTTCAATGAGGATTGCGGTTTGTACCGTCATGTGTAAAGAACCCGCAATGCGTGCGCCTTTTAAAGGCTGTGCGTCTTTGTATTCCTCACGAATTTTCATCAAACCTGGCATTTCTGTTTCGGCAATGCGAAATTCTTTGTGTCCCCATGGAGCCAAGGAAATATCGGCGACGATGTAATCTTTATTTGTATCTGTCATTTTATTATCTCTATTGTTTTTTGTTCATTTATAAACCTGCTGCATCTCGCAACAATTCTGCTTTATCAGTTTTTTCCCAAGTAAAGTCATCGTCTTCACGACCTAAGTGTCCGTAAGCAGCTGTTTTTTGGTAAATCGGGCGAATTAAGTCTAATCCCGTAATAATTCCGTAAGGTGTTAAATCAAAATGTTCATGCACCAATTCTTCAATGCGTGCTTCTGGTATTTTATTGGTGCCAAAGGTTGTGACGCTGATTGAAGTCGGTTTAGCCACCCCAATAGCATAAGAAACTTGCACTTCGCAACGATCAGCAAGACCAGCTGCAATAATATTTTTTGCCACATAACGTGTCGCATAAGCTGCCGAACGGTCAACTTTTGAAGGATCTTTACCCGAAAAAGCACCGCCACCATGACGAGCCATGCCGCCATAAGTATCCACAATAATTTTACGACCCGTTAATCCACAATCACCAACAGGTCCGCCGATAACAAATTTACCCGTTGGATTAATGTGGTATTGAGTTTTGGCATCCAACCATTGTGCGGGCAATACGGGCTTGATGATTTCTTCCATCACTGCTTCACGTAAATCCTTGAGAGAAATATTTTCGTCATGTTGGGTTGATAAAACCACCGCATCAATAGCGACAGGCTGGTTATCAACATAACGAAATGTCAATTGCGATTTAGCATCAGGGCGTAACCACGATAATTTATTGGCTCGGCGAACATAAGCTTGACGTTCAACCAAACGGTGAGAATAAGTAATCGGAGCTGGCATCAAAACATCGGTTTCGTTGCTGGCATAACCAAACATCAAGCCCTGATCACCTGCGCCCTGTTCTTTAGCTGTGTTTCTGTCAACACCTTGATTAATGTCCACGGACTGTTTGCCGATTAAGGACATAACCGCACAAGTGTTTCCGTCAAAACCGACATCAGAATTGTTATAACCGACATCAGTGATGACTTTGCGTACAACATCATCCAAGTCAACCCACGCTGAAGTGGTGACTTCGCCAGCGATAATGGCAGTTCCTGTTTTCACCATGGTCTCACATGCCACACGTGCAGATTTGTCTTGTTCGAGTATTGCATCGAGTACCGCATCAGATATTTGATCGGCAAGTTTGTCTGGATGTCCTTCGGATACCGATTCCGAGGTAAATAGAAAATCACTCATCTTTATATATCTCTATATTTGAATAAAGAGATGTATTCTAAGGCTAAGTTGACTGAAAGTGTATAAAAATTCGATAACTTTAGTGAAAAATAGGCAAATACTGGTTAAAATAATCAAATATTATAAATTTATGAGAATTCATGTCCGCACTCAAAGGTACAATAATACTTCTGGTCGTTATAGCCAATACACTGTTTTGGGTGCCAATCTTGGTGGTAGTTTCTTTGCTTAAGTTCATCTTGCCCATTCCAGTAATTAGAAAATCTATCTCAAAAGTACTGGTGTGGATTGCTAATAATTGGATTTGGTTAAATACAAAAACCCATTTATTGTTTCACGGCAATAAAATTGAGCTAAAGGTCACGGAAGAGTTAGAACCAAACGATTGGTACTTGGTGATTAGCAACCATGCTGCCGCTGCGGATATTCCAATACTGCAAAGTGTATTTTACAAGAAAATTCCCTTTTTAAAATTTTTTCTCAAACACGAACTTATCTACGTGCCATTTTTGGGTGTGGCGTGGTGGGCACTTGATTTTCCTTTTATGCGGCGTTTTTCTGCCAGTTATTTAGCTAAAAATCCCCACATGAAAGGCAAGGATTTAGAGGTGACCAAAAAAGCGTGTGAAAAGTTTAAAGATTACCCAATTTCAGTGATAAACTTTATTGAAGGCACGCGTTTTTCAAAGCAAAAGCATAAAAAACAACATTCAAAATACAAACACTTGCTAAAGCCCAAATCAGGTGGCATTGGGTTTGTCTTGGGTTCTATGGGAAATCAAATGAATTATTTGCTACAAACCAGTTTAAAATATTCGCCAAAGGCTCCAACGGCTTGGGAATATTTATGTGCTAAATACGATAAAGTCGAAATAATAGTGGAAAAAATTAAAATCCCAAATCACTTAAAGAACAAAAACTACATTACCGATATGGAATTTAGAAAAGAATTGCAGCAGTGGTTAAATGATTTGTGGGAGAAACAAGACGCGAGGTTATCATGAGTGCAGAAAATTTATTTGATGTGGTCTTTAAAGGAAAGTTTGCCAGAGAGCTGGATAAAAATCGAGCCGTACTGCATTTTTCAAAAGTGTTTAAATTGCCAATTGAAAAGGCAGAAAGGTTCTTTGATGGCAATCCACGGGTATTAAAAAAAGAGCAAACACTCGAAAAAGCTAATAATTTTCGGCAAGCATTAAAAAAAGCGGGTTTAAAAGTTTCTTTAGTTAAAAAGGTGAACGAAAACTATAAAGCCGAACTGACTATGTCAGCCCCAGGGGTGATTTTAGTTTCGCCTCCAGCTCCAATAGTTGCCAATATTCCAACTTCACAATTTTCATTGGATGAAGTGGGGGCACAATTTGCCAACCCTAAGCCTATTGAACCTGTTAATATTGATACATCCTCATTTACAATAGATGAAGAAGATAGAGAAATTGTTGAAAAAGAAGAAGTGCCAGAACCTGAATTTGATGTTTCGAATATTTCTTTAGAAGAAGTGGGGGCAATCTTTGATGAACCAGAAGAAATCCCCGAACCACAGCTCGATATTTCGGATTTATCCTTAGATGAAGTTGGAGCGACGATGGTTGAGAAAAAACCAACACCGCCAGTTGAAATTGATACCAGTGGTATAAAATTGCTTGATGAGTGAAAAATCACCCCGCAGGACGGGTTCCGACCGTTGGCAGTGTATCAGTTGGTTTCGATAATTATTTAGTTCTAAATCGATGAGCATAAGGAA
The DNA here is from genome assembly GCA_026990095.1 of Lysobacterales bacterium. GTDB lineage: Bacteria > Pseudomonadota > Gammaproteobacteria > Xanthomonadales > Marinicellaceae > NORP309. The sequence goes on along the minus strand of JALSIL010000481.1, from coordinate 7,058 downwards.
TTGCCAATTTTAGGCTTATTTCATATTGGACAAGGCTGTTCGTTTAAAAAAATGGAAAGAGGTTTACGTCCTTTATGTTGGACCTTCTAAGTGGTTATGATATAATCGTGTTTTCACTATCGAGATTTGGGTATTAGCTCAATGACTTTATTAATTTTAATTGCTACAACCTCAATCTTCTTTTCTTTTTTATGTTCAATTCTTGAAGCGGTTTTATTAAGTGTAACACCGACCTTTACTAGTATTAAAAAGAAAGAGGGCAAAGCCTACGCACATGCTTTAGAACGAATCAAAGAAGATGTTGATAAACCGCTAATAGCAATATTAACATTAAACACTATTGCTCACACCGTAGGGGCAATTTTGGTAGGCGTGCAAGCTGAAAAAACCTTTGGTTCAGGTAATAATATAGTTGGAATAGTTTCTATTATTATGACTGCCTTGATTTTAGTGCTTTCTGAAATAATTCCCAAAACTATTGGGGCAACATATTGGAAGGAGTTAGCAGGAATTTCTACCAAAATATTAATACTGCTAATTTTTATTTGTAAATGGACTGGAATTATCTGGTTATTGCAGCTATTTACCAAGTTGTTTGGCAAAAATAATCACGGTCACAGCCTATTAAGCAGAGAGGATTTTCATACAATGACTGAAATAGCCCATGCAGAAGGTGTTTTTGAAGAGTCAGAATCTAAAATAATTAAAAACCTATTAAATTTTAACAGTATTTTGGCAAAAGATATAATGACACCACGTACAGTATTAAAGCTTGCAAATGAAGGGCAAAATATCAAAGAGTTTTTTGAAGAAAATAAAAGTTTGCAATTCTCAAGAATCCCTGTTTATAAAGGTGATAAAGATAATATCACTGGCTATATTTTAAAAGATGACATTTATAAAAATGTTGCAGAAGGTAAGCATCAAGCAAAGCTTGAAAACTTGAAGCGTGAACTATTAATTGTGACCTCTAGTGCACCAATACCTGAATTATTTGAAAAATTTATTCAAACAAAAGAACATATTGCCCTAGTTGTTGATGAATACGGCTCAATTAGTGGGTTAGTAACTATGGAAGATATTATTGAAACATTATTGGGTTTAGAAATCATGGATGAAAGCGATACGAGTTCTGACATGCAGCAACTAGCTAGAGAAAATTGGAAAAAACGAGCACAACGCTTGGGAATAGTTGACGATAGCTAAAACAGCTTATTAACCATAAATCTGAGAATAGAAGAGTGTTAAGACCTGTAATATTTGGGTTGTGTATCAATTTCAAAAAGACCTGTTTAAATCTTTGGGTGCAATGCAATACATTTTTAGGGCAGTATGTTATTATGCGCGTTAATTAAAATAAGTTGGGTATATTATGGCAAATGTAGGCATAAATGAATTTAAGAATGGCATGAAATTATTAATTAATGGTGAACCATGGAATATTACTGATGTAGATATGGTTAAACCAGGAAAAGGTCAGGCCTTTACACGCATTAAGATTAAAAATCTTAAAACTGGACGTGTGGTTGATAAGACCTGTAAGTCAACGGATAAAATGGAAACAGCGGACGTGATGGAGTTGGATTATCAGTACCTCTATAATGATGGTGAAACTTATTACTTTATGCATCCTGAGACTTATGAACAGATTGAAGCCAGCAAAGAAGCGGTTGGTGATAATGCTAAGTGGTTGATGGAGGAATCTATTTGTACCGTAACGCTGCATGATGGTAATCCTATTGTCGTGGTGCCACCAAATTTTGTTAATTTAAAAATTGTTGACACCGATCCGGGTCTTAAAGGCGATACTTCAGGTGGCGGTGGCAAACCAGCAACACTGGAAACAGGGGCGGTGGTTCAAATTCCTTTATTTGTTCAGATTGGTGAAGTTATCAAAGTTGATACGCGTACTGGCGAATATTCTTCACGCGTGAAAGACTAACTTGATTGAATGAAACAATCCTATTTGTCACAATGCTCGTTGCCTCTATTAAAGCAACGGGCATTTTTATTGCAAAAAATTCGGCAGTATTTTGAGTCCGAAACCGTATTAGAGGTGGAGACGCCAATTTTATCATCGGCGGGAAATACTGATATTCATATCGACAGTTTTACTTCACAGGCTATTCATCGTGATTTTGAAAAGAGTTACTTGAGAACATCGCCAGAATTTCCATTGAAAAGACTAATATGCAGTGGCGTGGGTGATGTTTTTGAAATTGGTAAGGTTTTTCGTTACGGTGAAGTCAGTCGCACGCATAATATTGAATTTACCTTGTTGGAGTGGTATCGCTTGGGTTTTGATTACCTGCAATTAATTCGGGATGTGGAGTCTCTCTTTTTCAGTCTTTTTGATGCCTTTAATGTGAGCTATGAAAGCAGCCAAACATTAACATTTTTTCAATCGTTTCAGAATGTTTTAGCAATTAATATCGAAGAGATAACACTCAAAGAGCTTAATCAAATATGTATTGCAAATGACTATTCTGGCAGCGTTTTGTCAAAGGATGAGGCGTTAGATTATTTGTTTGCTTGTCATATTCAGCCACAATTAGCCAAGAACTGCTTAACTTTCATTACACATTATCCCGCTTCTCAGGCGGCTTTATCCCAAATAGATTCAGAAAATCCACAGTATTCATTGCGATTTGAGGTTTTTTATCAAGGACAAGAGCTTGGCAATGGCTACCAAGAATTAACCGATGCTAAGGAATTGTTGCATCGTTTTGAAAAAGATAACAGTAAACGCGGAACCAATGCAATTCGTATCGATGAAAATTTGATTCACGCAATGAATGTTGGCATGCCTGCGTGTTCAGGAATTGCTGTTGGGGTTGATCGGTTGTTAATGGTATTGCTCGGAATTGAAGATATTTCAGGCGTATTAAGCTTTAATGCAAGTAATTCATAGAAAAAGTAAAGCAATTAAACGATAATCTTGCCCATTTTGAAATGTATTTAAAATTATGGCAATTATTCGTAAAATATTGGGTTCTATTATCTTGTTTTTTAATTGGTTATTTTCGCCTAAAGGGGTGGAAAGAGAAGAAGGTGAACAACAAAAAATTGTTGCTTCCACCCAAAAACTCAAACTATATCAGTACAATGCTTGCCCTTTTTGCGTCAAAGTTCGACGCGCGATGAAGCGCATGTCGTTGCCTATTGAAATAAGAGATATTCGAGCAAATCCTGAGTTTAAGAAAGAACTCGAGCACGAGGGTGGACGGTTAATGGTGCCGTGTTTGCGTATTGAAAATGAAGAGGGGCAGTATACTTGGATGTATGAGTCATCAGATATTATTCGTTATTTGTCGCAAAAGTTTCCTGTCTCAGATTAAGCACTGGCTTGTAAGGTATTAGCGATGGATTGCATGGCTCTATCGAAAATAGGTTCTTTCTCGACCATTACAATCGTTTTATCGGTTAAGCCCATAGCAATCTGTTGAGGTATTATGTCTTTGTACTTTAATCCAGAGGCAAGCACAAAGAGGTATTTTCCTGTAATCGGACTAATCCATGACAGTTTTGCCTCAATGGTTTTATTGCTTTCATCTAAGTCGTTAAAGATGAGCCAGTCGCCGACTTGCATTGATTTAACTAGGTTTAGAGAAGCATCATCAACAACGATGTTTTCATTTGCGGTACTTCGTGCTTCTTCTTCCTTGATGTAAGAGACAACACCAAGTTCGTGATCTTGAATCTCTGCTAAGCCAATAATTTCTTGGGATTCTGTTTCGCTTTCGGTTGCTTCTAAGTCAAGATTAAAATGTATATCCACTAGTTGTTTTTTCAACTTGAGAAGCTTCTTCTTGACGATTTCTTTGTTGAAAGTTACCAATTTAAGTCCTTTGATGTATTGCCTTAACAGGTCATCAATTTGAGTTTTAGTGATGGTAACTTCTTCACTAAAGTGAGCTAAAGCTATTAAATTGTTGATAAAATCCACTTTATCTTTGTATTCATCAGAGGTTCTTGAATGCTTAATATCCGTCAAAACTAATATATACAGCCATGAGCCCAATAAAATATCCTTAAATAGCTTAGGCATTTTTTTGTTGGTCATTTTATTGATTAAGACCTCAGCAGCGACTTTTTTAGCCTGAATTAATTTTTCTTTTTTATGGAGTTTTTCGTTAGTTTGATCCTGAACTTTTTTAGTTGATTCCTTAAGGTTTTTATTAAAAGCACTAAACTCGTCAATCAAATCATTAAAATATTCGTCACTGTAAGTTTCATTATTAACAATCTTTTGTGAGATGGCTTTTATTTCATCTAAAAATACGCCTTTTTCATCAACTTCTCGACTCCATCCAACCGAGGCAATGGATAAATCATTGAGCAACACTCGAGCAGGGTGCGTTTTGTCAGAAAAAAGATTGCTATCTTGAAGAGCTATTTTAAGGTATGGAATTTGTAAATGCGAGAGTATAACTTGAGTTGCATCAGGTAAATTTCTGTCATCAACAATATACTTAAACAACAAGACGATTAAATCTATCGCTTGCATGTCCTTATTTTCGATGACTTCGTTGTTATCTTTGCTTAATTCATCGATAAAATCTTTTTTAACTTCTTCAGGTGATTTATTTTTTTCTGAAAGACTAATTTTTGAAAAATCTACATTTTGAAGGGAGTTAAGCGTTTTAATTAAAATATCGACATTAACGGGTTCTTCATTGCGTGCTGTGTTGCTTAAGTTGCCTGAATTTCCTGTATCTAATTGACTTAATTTATCAGCTTGCTGGTTAAACTTTTCTAATAATTCGGATGAAACATTAAGTGCTTGGGTGCCATTGTTTGATGATAATTCTGGGTTGAATTTGTTGTCTTGGTCGGTACTGCCATTTTTGACTGAATTATTGTTTGTATTATTTCCTAATGCTAGTGCGGTTGTGTTGAGGGCAGAGCTCTTTGTGTTGCTGGCTTTGTTACTTAAAATGTCTGAAATAAGTTGGTAACTGCTATCAAAATTTTTATTTTGGACATGACTTAAGTTTTTTGTATTTTCAATGTCTTCAATATCTGTCAGAGAAAATTGTGTATTGGGATTTATTATTTCGACTTTTTCATCCAATGATAAATTTTGCATCGTTAAGTCAATTTCATCTTCTTTATGTTCATTGGGGTTGTTATTAAAACCAAAGGATATGTGTTTAATAATGCCATTTGATGATAAGTATTCATTGATGTCGTTGTAGACTTCGTTAAGGTTTTTCAATACATTGCGATCAAATATGATATAAAGCATTAAGCGAAAATGCGTACACATCTTTAATTTTGTGTCAATGGCTTCAAAGCTTTTACGGTATGAATCCACAATAACAATAGGGGAAATTGGGACTTCGATTGTCTTTAAGCTGGCAACCCCAGCAAGTTTTGCGAACCGTTGTTCAAGGCCATAGAGATTAGTGTTGCAGTTGATTTCACATTTACTTACAAGATTATCCCGAGCTAAAAATTCATCAAGGGTATTATCCTCCACTAATGATAAGCTTAAGGCGGGCTTTTCTTGTTCTTGCTCTTGTTCTTCATCAACATTAACATAAAGGTAATTGCCTTCAATAAAACGCCTGCTTGCTTGATTAAAGGATTCTAAAAATACGTCAATCAAATGGTCTTGTTGTGTCTTGATTGATTCTAATTGGTCAAAATAGCGATTTTTGTCTTTTTCAGATTCGCTTGCTCCTGCTAAATCATAGACAGCATCCTCTAATGCATCAAGGCAAAGAATAAGTTTTGGTCTAATTAGTGACTTAAATTCCCCAATTAAATCATTAACTATTTTTTTATTAGTATCATCCACATTGGTACTTCATAAATTAATTTAACACCATTCTAAACCAGTGGTTGGTATTTTAAAATACTTGTTTGAATATTAATTGTTAAAAATTGTTTTATTTGTGCTAGTATAACCTCATAATTTTCACTGGGTACGGTATGCGAATAAAATTAATTGTAGTGCTTTGTTTTTTAGTGGGGTTAGTAGAGGCTCAGGATTTACCTTATGTTAATTGGGAAAATCACCCCATTCATGCTCTAGATTTGTCTCCTGATAAAACGCGTTTAGCTGTGGCTCATACGGCGGACAATCGTGTGCAACTTTTTGATGTTTCTTTAGGTTATCCGATTCAACTTGGGCATGTGAAAGTTGGCATTGATCCAGTTTCGGTTCGTTTTAAAGACAATAATGAATTGTGGGTGGTGAACCATATTTCTGATTCGATAACCCTCGTTGACTTCGATAACCGACAAATCAAACAAACATTAAAAACCAATGACGAACCTTTTGATGTTGTTTTTGCTCAAGATAAGGCTTTTGTTAGTTGTTCCCAAGTCAATCAAATTATGGTATTTGATACCACTGATTTAACCGCAGTAGCACAGGTTATTGATGTGATGGCAGAAGACCCACGTGCCATGGCAGTTAATGCCGATGGCAGTAAAGTTTATGTGGCGAGTTTCGAATCGGGTAATAAAACCACAATACTTGCTGGAGGAATTGACGAAACAGATGGAACATTGGGTTTTCCTGGAAATCCCGTTAATCGCAACCCATCGCCTTACCAAGGACAAAATCCACCACCCAATAATGGCACTGGTTTTTTCCCTGCTTTTAACCCTGCTTTACCTGAACCTCCTAAAGTTTCCCTTATTGTAAGGCAAGATGACACAGGTCGTTGGCGTGATGATAATGGCGAAGATTGGACACACATGGTTTCGGGCGAACAAGCCAACCTTTCTGGAAGAGTGCAGGGGTGGACTTTACTTGATCACGACATCACCGTTATTGATACACAAACTCACGAAGTCAGTTACGTGTCGGGATTGATGAATATTGGTATGGCAATCGGTTTTAATGTGGCTAAAAACCAGATAACATTGGTTGGTACTGATGCAACCAATGAAATAAGGTATGAGCCTAACCTCAACGGCACCTTTGTGCGGGTTAAATTGGGAGTGGTCTCTGCCAATAACCTTTCGCAACCAATGGTGATGGATTTAAACCCTCATCTGAACTACAGCCATTCAACTATTGCTCAGTCGGAACGCGATAAGTC
>JALSIL010000480.1 GCA_026990095.1 Lysobacterales bacterium | reverse complement strand
AAGAATCAAGTATATCTTTAACAACAAATGAGATTAATGCAGGACAAACAAAATGCATTCATGCTAAAAAAGTGTTTGAAAAACTTGCTAATGACAATGATTATAAATTAATTAATAAGCCAAAAAAGAAACCAGGGGCTTTGTGGTTAGAGAAAACAGGAACTACCAGTAAAATATTTTCTATTATGGGACCAGTTTCAGATTTGATAATTGTTTCTCGACCAATTAAAGAGGGTTCAAGTATAGCTCGAGAATTTATGATGTCTGCCATTTTAAAGTCATCTAGCCCTGTGCTTGTTTTGCCTCAATCACAGTTTCAACAAGTTGGGAAGATTATTGCTATTGCTTGGAATCAAAGTCCTCAAGCTGCTTTGGCGGTATCTATGGCTATGCCGCTGCTGTGTAAAGCCAAGCAAGTCAACATATTGACCTTTGGAGAAGAAAGCAAAGTCGGTCCAAAGTCGAGTCACCTAACTAAATATCTGGCTTCTTGGGGAATAAAAGCTCAACGGCTTATTGTTGAAGGCAAAAATGATGCACAATCTTTACTGGGTGGTTATAAGCAATCGCAATCAGACCTTTTGGTAATGGGGGGTTATAGTCGCAACCGTCTTAGGCAACGAGTTTTTGGAGGTGTTACCGATTACATGCTAAATAAAGCCAATATCCCTGTATTGATGATGCATACCCAATAAGCTAATGGATTTAGGTTGGGTTGCAATTGCTGTAGGAGATATTGCCTGGTTGACATTGGCATTTTCACTTGGTTTGCTCTCAAGGATGGTTGGTCTACCTCCATTAGTCGGGTTTTTAATTGCGGGTTTTATTCTTAATACTCAGGAATCAGTAAATACAGAGTTGTTTCAGAAGCTAGCGGATATTGGCATTACCCTATTATTATTTACCATTGGTTTAAAAATAAACCTTAAAGAATTAACAAAACCGTATGTGTGGGCTCTTACGGGTTTGCATATGTCATTTGTTAGTATATTGTTCGGCTTTATTTTATACGGACTTTCGTTTTTTGGTTTATCAAATATATTGGAATTAAACTTACAAGGCTCATTGATTGTTGCTTTTGCTTTGAGTTTTTCAAGTACGGTTTTTGTGGTTAAAGTTCTTGAAGAAAGAGGAGAATTAAAGTCTTTTCACGGCAGCATAGCAATCGGCATTTTAATCATGCAAGATATTGCTGCGGTTGTTTTTTTAGCCATCTCTTCAGCAAAGCTGCCATCTATTTGGGCTTTTTCTTTAGTGTTATTAATTCCTTTACGTTTTGTACTTTATTGGGTATTAAAAAAGGTTGGTCACGGAGAATTATTAATCCTATATGGTTTTATCTTGGCTATGGGTGGTGCAGAGTTATTTGAAATGGTTTCACTAAAAGGTGATTTGGGTGCTTTAATATTAGGAATGTTAATTGCATCGCATCCAAAAGCTGAGGATATAGCCAAAAGTATGCTTGGCTTTAAAGATTTATTTTTACTAGGTTTCTTTATTTCAATTGGTTTATCAGGTCATATTACAACAGAAATTGTGATTATTGCTCTTTTGATTACACCTTTTGTTTTTGTTAAATCCGCAATGTTTCTTGTGCTATTGTTAAGCTTTAAATTAAGAGTGCGAACATCTTTATTGGCAACAATTAACCTTTCTAACTACAGTGAATTTGGACTTATAGTCGCCTCGATTGCTGCTACCAATGGCTGGATTAATGTCGATTGGTTAGTTATCATTGCAATTGCAATGTCATTTTCATTTATAATTTCAGCGATTATAAACACCAATGCGAATGCAATTATTTCCCGCAATAAATTATATTTAAATAAGCTACAAAGAAAAACACGTTTTGAAACAGACAATCCAATTGATATTGGCGGAGTTAGGATTTTGGTTGTTGGTATCGGCACTTTAGGAATGGGTGCTTATGATAAGATGAAAGAATTTTATGGCGATAAAGTTGTTGGTGTTGATATAGACCCTTGTGTAGTTGAAAAATTAAAAAAAACAAACAGAAATGTTGTGCAAGGCGACCCCAGTGATGCTGATTTTTGGGATAGAATTCAAGAACAACACACGATAGAGCTTATCATGCTTACATTACCAAAATTCACCACTACATTGGCTGTTTTAGAACAGTTAAAACAAGCACAATATAAGGGTCAAGTTGCAGCGGCTACGAAATATAAAGAAGATACCGAGAGACTAAAACAAGAAGGCATTATGACAGTGGCAAACATATTTACTGAAGCCGGTAGCGGTTTTGCTCATCGTGTAATAAAAAACTTGGAACATGGAAAGTAATCTAAAGCAAAGGAGCCAGTACTCGTCCTATGCCTTCGGCAAGCCTTTGGAGGCCTTTGATATTTTTTCTTTCCTTTAAGCAAAGCTCTTTTGCCTGCTGATTACACAAAGAGATAAAATCACGCTCCATTTCTTTAGCAACTTCCTTACCATAAAAAAACAAATTAGTCTCAAAATTCAGACGAAAACTGCGTTGATCCATATTGGCAGAACCCATAGTAGAAAAAACACCATCAATTGTAACCATTTTAGCGTGTGGCATTGCGTTTTGCACTTCAAAGACGCGCACCCCAGCATGCATTAATTCATCCAGAAAAGAGCGACCAGCGTGTAATGCCAATGGATTGTCAGATTTACTTGGCAATAACAGCCTTACATCTACGCCACTTAAAGCTGCAGTTTGCAATGCCATAACTATGGGAGGATCAGGAACAAAATACGGCGTCTCTATCCAAATTGTCTTTTGTGCCATATTAATCGATGCAAACAGTAAGGTATGGATGTTTTTCCAGCGTTCATCCGCAGGACCACTGGATAATACTTGAACCCATGTGTTGCCTTTGTTTTCAATTTTTGGGAAATAGGGTTTGTTGGTTAAATCACAAGCGGTTGTTTGATACCAGTCTTGGCAAAATATTTCTTGTAGAGAGTAGACTGCTAATCCTGTGATTTTGGCATGTAAATCAATCCACGGTTCGCCCAAGCCAGCATAATCATCGCCAATATTCATGCCTCCAGTAAAACCAACTTTTCCATCTATAACGATAATTTTTCGGTGGTTACGATTATTTAATTTAAAGTGTTGGCTAAATGGGGTGATAGGTAAAAATCGCTCAATTTCACCGCCTGAGTCAACCAAGGGTTTAAAAAATGAGGCTTGTGTGTCATAAGAACCAAGGTCATCAATAAGAAGTCGAACCATCACGCCTCTTTTGCTGGCAGTTATTAAGGCATTGCGAACTCTTTTTCCAGTGGAATCTGGCTGCCAGATATAGTAGATTAAATGTATATGGTCTTTAGCTGTTTCAATTGAAGCAACAATTTCGTCGAAAGCAGTTTTTCCACTTCGAAATAGCTTAATATCATTGTTTCGTCGAGGTCCAATACCATCTAATTTAGTGGCTAAATTTAATAAATTAACAGAAAAACCAGACAACTCAGCGGATGATGAAAGTTGCTTTCTAATATTTTTTAAGTTACGACTGATTTGTTTTTCTACTCTATGTCGTTTGCGTCGCCGTAGGTGTAGTCGCGTAGTGCCAAATACCCAAAATAGGATTAAGCCAATATAAGGAAGAAGTACAATGGTTACCATCCAAGCCAATGTTGCACCAGATTCTCTGCGTTGAAGTATAATAGTAGGGATTAAAACTATTATAATAATAACATCAACTACTATTATTAAAAGAGCTAATATGCTCATAATTTAACCTTAAACCCAAATTCTGAGAGTGAAAACACAATTATAGCACACCTAGCAAACCAAGAAAGCATCTTATCGCCAACGAGGTGACTACGAATAATTTATTGCAACTTAATTAGCGTTTCTACATCGGGATTTGGGTATTTATTATTTACTAATTTTCACGACTAAAATATCACATGGAGTGCCATGAACGACACTAGAAGCAGTTGAACCAAGCAACAGTGCAATTCCGTGGCGACCATGTGAACCAATAACGATACAATCGGCATCATTTTGTTTAGCAAAATTTCTTATTTCTTTAGGAGCACTTCCTGTCAAAACATGAGTGTTTGCAATCGCAATGTCGTATTTATTTGCAATCTTTTCAATTAAGTTTTTTACTTTATTTTCTTGCTCATGAACGATTGCATCATCATCATTCAAGTCGATAAGAGATGCATCGCTTGCCAAACCCACAGGTGTTTCGTCCCACACATAGATCATTTCAATGATTCCATCTTGTGCAACGATATTCTTGGCCTTTTGGATAACGCTTGCATATTCGCCCAAAGGATCAATTGCTAAAACCACGCTTCTATACATTGACATATTTATTTACCCAGTTCGATTTTTTTAACTCTTATTATATTAAAATACTGTTACATTTGCGTTACAAAAAATCATTTAAGACTTTCATTAATCAAATATTGCACCATCATGGCGACAGGACGTCCTGTTGCGCCTTCTTTTTTGTTGTTCCACGCAGTTCCAGCTATATCGATGTGTGCCCAGTTGACATCTTCGCAGAAGCGACTTAAAAAACAACCAGCAGTTATTGAACCAGCAGCAAAGCCACCGACATTCTGCATATCAGCAAAAGTGGTATCAATTTGTTTTTGGTAATCATCCCAAAGTGGCAATTGCCATGCTCTGTCATGAACTTGTGACCCTGCATTTAAAATATCTTGCGGTAATTTATCTTGTTTTGACATCACTGCGGAGGCAACATGCCCCAATGCAACAACGCAAGCCCCTGTTAATGTAGCCAAATCAATCAGCACTTGAGGTTTGTATTCTTGTGCATAGGTTAAGGCATCGCATAAAATCATGCGACCTTCTGCATCGGTGTTGAGTACTTCAATGGTTTTGCCTGAATAACTGGTAACCACATCTCCTGGTCGGTAAGCATCACCATCAGGCATGTTTTCAACGGCTGGTACAATCATGATTAGGTTAATTGGCAGTTGCATTTCGGCAACGGCGACGAAAGTTCCAAACACGGTAGCAGCACCACACATATCATATTTCATTTCATCCATGTTGGCACCAGGTTTTAAGGAAATACCACCTGTATCAAAGGTTATGCCTTTTCCGACTAGGACGTGAGGTTTTTGGGTTTTCTTTGCACCCGTATATTTCAAAACTATCATTTTAGATTCATTGCGAGAGCCACGACCCACGGCTAATAATGAATTCATCTTTAATTTGGTCATTTTCTTTTCATCTAAAATGGTAAGCGAACAATTGTCGTATTTTTTAGCAATGCTTCGCGCTTGTTTGGCAAGATAATCAGGGTTGCAAATATTGGGCGGTAGGTTACCTAACGCACGAGTGGATTCAACCCCTGTTGCAATGGCGGCAGCTTGTTTAATGTAATTTGCTGCTTTTTTATCCGCATACATCGCCATTGAAGTTAAGCCATACTTGTCGTCTTTTTTGAAGTTTTTGGTGACTTCATAGCGATAAGCGGCATGTGATGCAGCAATGGCACTGATTTTGGCAACTGTTGCAGAATCGAAATTCACAAAAGCCAATGAAGAAATATAATTGCTGACAGTCTTGACTGGAGTGCTTGCTACGGCTTTAACCGCTTTTGTTGTGGCATCTTGAATGCTGCCAAGAGTGCATTTGTTGTTATCACCAAGTCCAATAAGGATAACTCTTTGACCAGAATCGGTAAATAAAGTTAATGTTTCTCCTATTTTTCCAGAAAAGTCTTTTGCCTTAATGCGGACAGTAATTTGTTTGTTGACCAGTTGATCGGCTTCTTTGGCAATGGTGTTTAATTTACCGTCAGAAAATACTCCAATGAATAAAGCGTTTGCTTTTGATTTGTTCGGGGTCAATAATGATGAGGTGATTTTCATGCGTTTCTCCATAAAATTTTTAGTTTATGTTAAGATTCGCATTTTTGAGAATAGTTAGTGCTATTTCTTAACTGGTCAAGCATTTTAAACAAGATTTTTGTTTTCTGCTAGGAATAAATTAATCCTTTTGAGATTTTTTGATGCAAATTTTAGGTAAATATCTTCGTAAAGAAACGTTGATTGCATTTTTAGCAATCTTATTGGTTCTGATGGTGTTCACTATTGGCAACTCGTTTGCGGGAACTTTGCGTGCCATAGCCCGTGGGGTTTTGCCAGCTTCAATGGTTTATGTGGAGCTTGGATTGCGTAGTTTCGATGCTTTGACTATCCTTTTGCCTTTGTCTCTGTATTTGGCAATTCTTTTTAAGTTGGCACAGTTATACCGCAATCAGGAAGCTGTTATTTTTCATACCTCGGGTGTTAGCAGCATGAAAATGTTGAAGATGTATGTGCCTATGATGGGATTCTTTTTTGTCTTTTTACTGTTGTTATCGGTTTTTATTTTGCCAGTTGTTTCTCGCACATCTGAAAAATTAACTTTGGCTGCCAGTAAAAATGTGTCGCTTATGGGTTTAAAGGAAGGGGTTTTTCAAGAAATTTCAGGCAGCAATTCGGTTATTTATGTCCGCAAACTTAATGTTGAAGAAAATAAGTTGGAGAATATTTTTCTCAATATTAGACATGAGGATAGGGTTGATACTCTGACAGCTCAATACGGTTATCAGTATGAGGACGAGCAAACCAAAGAGCGTTACATTTCATTGTACAATGGGTTTCGCAACGAAGGGGTGCCTGGAAGTAAAATGTATAACTTAATGAAATTTGAACGAAATGATATAAAACTGCCTCGATTAAAAGGCAAATCAGTTGATGTTGACGAAAAGGGAAAAACAATACTGGAGTTATTGGATTCTGATAGGATGGTAGATAAAGCAGAGATTCATCGGCGCTTATCTCCAGCTTTTAATATTCTTGTGCTAATTATATTGGCATTGTCAATTTCAAAGACCTCTCCTCGTGATGGTAAATACGGCAGTTTGATACTTGGGTTATTAATTTTTACTGCGTATATAAACTTGTTGTATATTGCTATTTCCATGATTGAGCAAGGAAAAATCCCGTTCTGGCTTGGTACATGGTGGGTTCATGCACTATTTCTTGCTTATGGTTTTTACCGAATTCACAAAGCCGACAATTCCAATAGTTAAAGGTGGCCATGTTTACAGTATTAAATCGTTATATTATCAAGTCAATTAGCATGGGATTGATTTTGTCTGTTAGCATGTTTTTGACATTGACCATTTTATTGGACTTTATTAAGCAAGTTAACTGGATTGGAACAGGTGATTTTACCGTTGGCAGTGCTGTTTTCTATATTATTTTGACCATACCCAGTTTAATATTTGATTATTTCCCTGTTAGCGGTGTTGTGGGGTTGATGTTGGGTTTGGGAGCATTAGCGGCTAATTCCGAGTTGGTTGTCATCCAATCTTATGGTATTAGTCGACTAAAATTAGCAGGTATTGTTGTCTTAACTTTTATCGTTTGGTTAGTACCACTCATGTTAGTAGGGGAATACGTCGTACCTCCAGCTAAACTCATGGCGGAGTCCTACCGCAGTACAAAAATAAGTAACGATGTTGGGCTTGGGCTTAATTCGGGTGTTTGGCTGCGCGATGGCAATATAGTTTTTAATGCCACGCCGATTGGCAACTCTTATGATATCAAGAATGATAATATTGAAATGAACAACGTAACAGTGTATGAACTCGATGATAAATTGCAAGTCGTTAAAGTTTCTAAAGCACAAAAGGCACAACACAAAAACGGTAACTGGGAACTTTCAGGTTTAGAGGTAACAGACTTTACAGAATTTGGGGTCAAAACTCAGATTATTGACAAACAAGTGTGGCCATCGCGAATAAAACCAGAGATATTAAGTATTACCCATTCGCGTCCAAAGTATTTGAGTATCCGAGATATTTTAAAATACAAAAAATTTAAAAACAACAATGAACATGTGCCTGCAAAATACGACATTGCTCTGTGGTCTAAAATATCTTTTCCTTTGTTGGTGCTAGCCATTGCTCTATCTGGTCTGCCCTTTGTGTTTGGGTTGTTGCGTTCGGGCGGTTTTGGGCAGCGGCTGTTGATTGGAATCATGCTGGGGGTGATTTTATACCTAATGAATCGAATGTTTTTAAACGTGGGAGAGGTTTTTCATATTCACCCTTTAATCGTTTCAGTTTTGCCATCACTAACCATTCTTACTTTTGTTCTATTGCTGTTAAGGAGACAAAAGAAATAAAACGTCTTATTGAGACCTTTGCATAACTATAGTGACGAGTAAAAAATGATTAAATTCACCAGCTTTTCGCTAAAAATCTCGCCAATAACTGGTTATTACCTTCAATTTTTAACTCTATCTGGCAAATTTTCTCTATTTTTTCTTTCGCCATATAGTTATGCAAAGGTCTCTTATTTTCTAGGTTCATTATAAGAAGTGTGAGAGTCGCTCACTAAATCCATCCAAGATTTACCCTCTTTTGAGTAAAACTTCCAAAACAACCCTAATCCTAAAAGAGCTGTGGATAAAATTCCAACAACAAATCGCATAATGGCTTGTTTCCAAGACAGGTGGTTTTGAGTTTGGTTATTTGGGTGTATGTGAATTTTCCATGCCTTCATGCCAATGGTTTGACCACCAACTTTCCAAAAATAAATATAATACAGTGCGATTTCACCGAAAATAAAGCCCTGAAACCACCAAGTATGGGCTTGGACAGCATCACCTGAACGCAAAATCAAAATTATTCCCGAGGTAACAATCAAAATTCCGACAACAGGAAATACATCATACACAAAAGCAGCTATGTGCTTAAATACGTTGGTTTTAGACATAAAATTTAAATATTAAAAGGTTAGTATAGTATAACTTTCTAATAAATATAAATCCTTAATTTCAAATATAAAAAAATAAAAATCATTGAATAATTACTTTTCTTTTTGGTTAAAGAATTGTATTCTAGACGAACTAAAAGTTGAGTGCAGCTGTAAAAGTGGTGATTTTTATAAAATAACCGCCCAATACAACTGATTTTCCTTAATCAAAAAAAGAGTGAAAACACGGTATGTTTAATCGTAAAAATCAAAAGAGAACCGTTAACAAAATAACAGCAGTTATGTTATTGTTAACAATGGGATGCATCAATGCCCAACCCCTAAATACAGCTGTTCAAGTGGCAGTAAACACGAATAAAGCTGCGGCACAAGCGCAGGTTAGAATAGATAAACTCAGTACGCAGACCGACAATTTGGTTGGACAGTACAGACAAGTCTTGAATGAAATTGAAAGCTTAAGAGCTTACAATAAACAATTGGAAGCCGTTGTTAGTGATCAAAGAATTCAAGTAGAATCTATGAATAAACAAATGACAACATTAGAGCAAACCAACCGAGGTATTGTTCCAATGATTATTGAAATGGTCGACACTTTAGGTCAGTTGGTAGAGGCGGACTTACCGTTCAAAAAACAAAAAAGACTTGAAAGAGTCGCAAAACTTGAAGGTTTATTAGGGAAATCTGATTTAACAACGGCTGAGTTGTACAGAAAAGTAACAGAAGCCTATGGGATTGAACTTGATTACGGTTCAACAGCAGAATCCTATCAAGGTGAACTGCCAGATGGTAAAAAAGTAGACTTCTTAAGAGTTGGAAGAAATATTTTGGTTTATCAAACATTTAACCAAGAAGTTTCAGGTTGGTGGAATCCCAACACGCAAAAATTTGAAGTGTTGGATAGACGCTACAACGATGAAATTAAGGAAGCGATAAGAATTGCAAGTAAAAAAGCATCACCAAACCTCGTTGGCTTGCCTGTTTTAGGTGCACAACAAGCAGGAGGTCAATAACATGAAGAACTTTAAAATGAAAAAAATACTACCATTAGCATTAGTTGCCCTATTTGTAGCCAACCTAGCCTCAGCGATGACTTTAAATGAACTGGTTGAGGTTGTGAGAAAGTCAGCTACCGAAAGTTCTGCAGAAAACAGAAAGCGTGTTAATGAATTTAAAAATCAGAGAAATCAACAACAGGCACTGCTAACAAAAGCAAAAGCAACATTAAAAGCACTGGAAGCAGAAACCGATGCACTAAAGACAGAATTTGATGCTAACGAAGAAACATTGGCGAATTTAGAAACTGTTCTGCATGAAAGGTCAGGTAACTTAGGAGAAATGCATGGCACCGTTAAAATTTTAGCAGGAGATTTACGCAGTCGCTTAGAGCATTCATTTACCAGTGCTCAATTTAGTGGGCGTTCTGAGTTTTTGAAAAATTTAGCAGCCAATAAAGAACTGCCAAATATTGAAGACCTGAAAAAACTGTGGTTAGAGTTCACAAAAGAAATTGCAGAGCAGGCAAAAATAGTAAAATTTACTGCACCAGTTTTGAATGGTAATGGAGAAATCGAAGAGAATATCAACGTTATTCGTTTAGGCGTTTTTAATGCTTTTGACATGAAAGGTAATTTTTTAACTTGGAATGAAGAAGGTTCGGTTTTGTATAGAAACAACAAGCAACCTACTGGCAAGTATAAAGACATGGCAGTCAAATTTGTTAATGCAGCGCCTGGTGCTGAGGTTCATGCCCCTATCGATTATTCAAAAGGTCAAATTCTTGAGTTAGTAACGGCTTCTCCAAGTTTAAAAGAGAAAGTTAAGCAAGGTGGCTTGGTTGGTTATGTTATTATTGGATTAGGAATAGTAGGGCTGTTGCTTGCTTTAATTAAATTTTTAAGTTTGTTGGCATCGGGTTCAAAAATTAAGAGCCAATTAAAGAATAAAACGCCAAAATCCAACAACGCACTGGGTCGTATTATGTCAGTTTACACTGAAAATCCAGATGCAGATATTGAGACAATGGAATTGAAAATGGATGAAGCAATTCTTCGCGAAACAGCACCTCTTGAAAGTGGCTTATCATTCATCAAAGTGATGTACGTTATTGCACCTCTAATGGGTCTTCTTGGAACGGTTGTTGGTATGATTGCGACATTCCAAATGATTACCTTGTTTGGTACAGGTGACCCAAAATCAATGGCTGGCGGTATTTCACAAGCCTTGGTGACAACGGTACTTGGTTTGGTTGTTGCTATTCCGTTAACCATTCTCCACTCGGTTTTACAGTCAATGGCAAGAAAGCAAACGCAAATACTTGAAGAGCAAAGTGCTGGTATCATTGCACGTATAGCGGAGAAATAAGATGTTATTCCAGCTAAAAGAAGCCTGGTTTAAAATTCTTAGTTTTATTGATATGGGTGGCCCAGTACTCTGGGCCATCATGGCTGTTTTGTTTTTTATGTGGCTTATGGTCATTGAGCGCTTATGGTATTATTTGGTGGCTTTCCCAAAGAAAAGAAGTGCCATACTTTCACATTGGGATAACCGAGTTGATACCACCAGTTGGTACGCTAAAAGAATAAGAGAACAGTATATATCAGAGGCAAATATAGACTTAAAAGCAGGCTTGGGTTTTCTCGATTCGTTAGTTGCTATTAGTCCGTTATTGGGGTTATTTGGTACGGTATACGGAATGTTAGGTGTGTTTGAAATCATGGCAACCGAAGGAACTTCAAATGCTCGAGCAATGGCAGGAGGTGTTGCAAAAGCAACGGTGCCAACCATGGCAGGTATGATTGCTGCTTTATCAGGAATCTTTTTTACAACCT
>JALSIL010000479.1 GCA_026990095.1 Lysobacterales bacterium | reverse complement strand
GCCGTTCATTTAGGCGAACGCGATTGCTCCATGCAACGTCGTCATCAAAAAGTGGTTGAAGAAGCCCCTGCACCCGGCATTACCGATACGCAACGAGCCGAAATTGGTGCGGCGTGTGTTAAGGCTTGTATTGACATAAACTACCGTGGCGCAGGTACTTTTGAATTCTTATATGAAAATGATTGCTTCTATTTCATTGAGATGAATACCCGTTTGCAAGTTGAGCACTGTGTGACTGAAATGGTCACGGGCATTGATTTGGTTAAAGAGCAAATTAAAGTTGCGATGGGGATTCCATTAGAACTCAAACAAGAAGACATTAAAATAACCGGTCACGCGATTGAGTGCCGAGTAAATGCTGAAAACCCTGCCAAAAACTTCATGCCCTCTCCCGGTGTGATTGAACGATTACACCTACCAGGTGGCTTAGGCGTTCGTTGGGATTCCCACATTTACAGTGGCTATACGGTTCCGCCACACTACGACTCCATGATTGGAAAGCTGATCTGTTTTGGTAACGACCGAACCTCTGCCATTCGTCGTATGGACTGCGCCTTAAGAGAGATTGTCATCCAAGGCATTGACACCAACATTCACCTACAACGAGAGATCATGAATGACGGTGGTTTTTGTGAAGGGGGACGAAATATTCACTACTTAGAGGAGCGGCTGGAGCATTTGGTGTAACGACCAAAACAGACCTGCCAAAGCAAACCTTCTTGATTCTATCAAGGAGGTTTTTTCATTCATAATCTCAGAAAATTTCAGCAAAAAGCATAATAACGCCACTCAAAAACATGCTAAAATGTATTTCAGTTGAAACACAAAGGGGCCTGTTATGAAAACAGCTATTATTAATGCAAGGGTAAAACCCGACTTAAAAGATGATGTTGAGCAAATACTCTCTCGTCTTGGGATTACCACGACTCAAGCTATAACAATGTACTTTGAACAAATAAAAATGACAAAAGGCATTCCGTTTCAATTAAAAATACCAAATGAAGAAACAGAACTCGCCATGAAAGAAGCGCGTGCGAATAAAAGCTTAACAGAAGTGACTCTTGATCAGTTTAAACAGGATGTTTCTTAGTGGTTGATACCCAAAACTACTTGGAAATGTGAAATTTTTGAGCTTGGCTAAAATTACAAGGCAAGGCGCAGTTTGCAGGGAATGGCTAGCCATTCGCAATAACTGTAACGCAGTATTGTGGCTTTAGACTAGTTCAAAAAATTGCATTTCCAAGTAGTTTTGGGTATAAATGCAAACCAAATCTTTTATTAAGGATTGGAAAAGACTTAAATTAAGCGACAAACACTTTACAAAATATATTCAGTTTCTTGGCCTACTATTAGATTCAAAAGAGCTACCTAAAGAAGCGAATGATCACTCATTAAAAGGTGAGTGGATTGACTTCAGGGAACTTCATGTAAGTGGCGATTTACTACTCATTTACCAAATCGAAAAAAGTCATATCAAATTAGTTCGAATCGGGTCACACAGTCAACTTTTCAAGTAATCTAAAATAAACTTATCATAAAATAAAAGGCTCCACATGGCTTGGATTCAAATTAACACCACCGTCGCAGAACCCCTTGCAGAACCGTTATCGGATGCCTTTATGGAAGCCAATGCTGCTTCGGTCACTTTTCAAGATGCCA
>JALSIL010000478.1 GCA_026990095.1 Lysobacterales bacterium | reverse complement strand
TTTGTTCATGCTAGCCTCCAAGCTTTAGTTGTTTAAAACACTAATTATGGCACTGGCTCCGCTAACCCACGATATTGGAGGCTAGCGCCTTGGGGGAGTCATTATGTCTATATGTCTGCGACGCAAACAATAAAAAACAGTAGCAAGCCATAGAATGAAACTATAAAAGGAAAAAAGTACGTGCGTAAATCATTACTGTCTCATATAGCGGGAAACTTCATTTCAGAATATGAAAATGTAGCAAATAGCAGTATTGCTTATTTGTTAAATGAGTATCCAGCTTCCCGAATTGCACTAAAGCAGTTAATTGAAGTTGAGGAAGTTCCTTCATATTACATCACAGAGCTATCAACAGACTCCAATGGAAGGCCTGATATTACTGGTTTGGATTATGAGGGACAGAAAGTAGTTATAATTGAAGGAAAATTCTGGGCAAATTTGACTGAAAATCAACCAGTGAATTATTTAAAAGAGTTGAGTAATGGAGGAAAGTTACTCTTTCTTGCTCCAGAAAAAAGACTTTCATCTTTGAAATTAGAACTAGAAAAAAGAATAGAAGGCATTGATTCAAGAGTTGTTATTTTTTCTTGGAATGGCTTTATTGATTTAATTGAACAAGAAAATAATAAAAACCATAATCCTTTGTTGGCTTCAGATTTACTTCAACTAAAAGAACTTTGTAATAAAATGGATTCAGAGGGTATGCCTCCTTTGAGCCAATCAGATCTTGACCCAATGAATGGGCGAGTTGCCACACAGTTTGCAGATATAATTGATGAATGTAATTCTATACTAAGAGAGTGGCAATACTCAGACTTTTCAGGTCTAAAAACAACAAGCTTTAAACATGGTCATGGTTTTTATTTTTATGCCTATGAATCTGCGTGTTTTTTAAGTTTTAACAGTCATCATTGGTTTGTAAAAGAGAACCATGCTCCTTTTTGGTTGCATATTAAAACTGGCGAGTGGGTTGAATCTGAAAAAATTGCTCATGCTTTAAATTTCTTTGATTCTGATAACTCTGACGGTTGTGAATATGGTATTACGTTGCAATCAGGAATGGATAAAGATCAAATAGTTAATCATATTTTTACTAAAATAAAAGAAGTAACTAAATATCTAAACGAAAAAATAAATAATGAGTAGTTTATCTAATCAATTAGAGCAGTTCATTGCTCAAACAGAATGGACTTTTGCAAAAACCTACGCAAAAACATGGCCTCATGAGTACGTTGTCAGAGACAGAGTAGAAGAAGATTTATTCTTACATTTTGTTAGGCATATCAGAGAGGATGGCTATGAAGGAAAGTTTTATAAAAAAGATATAACGTACTTCGACAATGACAATATGGTTTATTGGACTATGGGCGCACCTATTGAAGAAACAACAATAATTAATAGGTGTGGCAAAGAGCAGAGTTATGAATATCGTCTAGCAAACAATGAGTTACCCGCCGATAATAATAAAATATAACAAGGCATTTAAAACAAGGACTTACCTAAGTTGGGCTTCTTGTTTTAAGGTCTGTAGTTTTGTTTAGCTTCGTGCTAAATTTAACTTTAGTTTAGTTAAATCGGCAAGCCCTTTAATGCGGCGTTGGTATGACTCCCCCTGTCAATCAAAGCACAGAATTTTCCTGCTCTTTTTTTAGAACCTTAGTG
>JALSIL010000477.1 GCA_026990095.1 Lysobacterales bacterium | reverse complement strand
TTGCAAAAAACACCACTCTGCGTTAAAAAATTCGCAAATAGCGGGCTATTTGACTCATTTTTTGCCTTGATTGGTGCTTTTTTCATTCTTTTTTCCATCATCCCAGAGTTATGCAAAGGTCTCTTAAATAAAATAAACAGGTTATTAGAAATGAATACTAAAAAAATTAATGAGTTACTTGAGCAGTTACGAAACGAGCTAAGTCAATCTCTTGGGGATTTAAATGAAGAGTCAAAACAACAAATAACTGATTTCGATAGGCAAATCGGTCATTTAATGGATAATAAAAACTTACAACAACAGGATTTATACAAAGGAATTATGCAACTAGAATACAGTTTTTTAAACGAACACCCAATGGCTGCAAACTTAATGCGTGGAATAGTGGATATGTTGAGTAAAACAGGCATTTAATGATCTTAACTGCGGCGTAGAATAAGCTTTAATCCAAGCCTTCCAAACTCCACCTTGGGTATGCTTTAATTTTATTGTTGTGCTTTTGTTCTTTTAATAAGCGCATGGCTCCAGCAAAGGCAATCATCGCACCGTTGTCGGTGCAATATTTTAGCTCTGGAAAATACGTGGTGATGCGTATTTTTTTATCCAACATTTTTAATTGGTGACGCAACTCAGTATTAGCACTAACTCCTCCTGCAATAACAAGTGTTTTATAGCTGGTTTGTTTCATGGCTCGTTGGCATTTTTTTACCAAGGTATCAACAATGGCTTCTTGAAAACTCGCTGCAATGTCTTTGACTAGCCTGTCTTTATCACGTGATTCATTATACTCTTCTTTCTCAATCTCTTGCATATATGCCACTCGCACCGCTGTTTTCAACCCAGAGAAACTAAAATCTAAACCGGGTCTATTTATCATTGGACGCGGAAATTTGAAACGGGTTTTGTCGCCTTGTGTGGCTAAATCGGACAGTATTTTTCCACCAGGATAACCCAATCCAAGCAACTTAGCCGTTTTATCGAAAGCTTCACCTGCAGCATCATCTAATGTGTCACCTAAAATGGTATAATCACCGAGTGCTTTAACATCAACCAACAGGCTGTGGCCACCTGATACCAATAAGCAAACAAAAGGAAATTCTGGCTTGTTGTCTTCATCCAATAAAGGGGCAAGTAAGTGCCCTTCCATGTGGTGAACCTCAACACTGGGCAAATCCAGTGCCCAAGCCAAAGAACATCCCACACTAGAGCCCACCAATAAAGCCCCAATCAATCCAGGCCCTGCCGTATAAGCAATGCCATCAAGGTCTTGTAAGGTGATTCCTGCCTCATCACAAGCTTGCCGAATTAATGGAATGGTTTTTTTAATGTGATCACGTGAAGCAATTTCTGGAAACACGCCACCGTATTGTGCATGCAATTCTATTTGCGAATACAGCTGATCAGCAATTAAACCTTTATGCGTATCGTATATGGCAATGCCTGTTTCATCACAAGAGCTTTCTATTCCTAAAATCTTCATCAATTGGGTGTTTTGTTTAAAGTTGGCTTATTGTAAATCAATTGCGAATAAAAGTATTATATTTCTTAGATTCGTATAATAAGTGCAACTCCCCCTAGAGCAATTTTTAGGGTAACATTTAAGTCTTGATTTATAAATCAAGACTTAAATGTTACCCTAAAAGTTGGCAAACAAATACGGAGGCA
>JALSIL010000476.1 GCA_026990095.1 Lysobacterales bacterium | reverse complement strand
AGCAGGCACTTACATGATACGCAATAAAAATGTCATGGTTATTAAGGGCATTACACCAGATTTAGCTCGATTGTTGGACAATTCGGTTGATGGAATTGCAGATGCCCGATTTGGGAAATTTAGAGAATCACAGTACGCCAATAATACCGCATCCACACAACAGGTGTGGAGCAAAACAAATACTCAAAATTTTACCAATGCAAATATTAACCAAGATGAATCCCAAGTGGCAATTATGACAGCGTATTATTTAATGCCCGAATAATTTGGATTAGATGTATTTAACATCTGTGATGTAATAAGTTTTTGTGCCGCCTGGTGTTTGCACTTCAACTTCATCATCCAATTCTTTGCCAATTAATGCTCGGGCAATAGGAGAGGAAATTGAAATCTGTCCTTGATCAATATCAGCTTCGACATCACCAACAATTTGATAAGTTACTTCATTTTCATCATCGTCTTCGAGAGTAACAGTAGCACCAAATACCACTTTATCACCAACATTTAGACTATGAATGTCAATGATTTGAGCATTTGAGATTGTGCCTTCTAAGTATTTGATGCGAGCTTCATTCATGCCGTGTTCTTCACGAGCCGCATGGTATTCGGCATTTTCTTTTAAATCGCCGTGTGCACGTGCTTCAGCTACGGCTTCAATAATGCGCGGTCTTTCAACTGTTTTAAGTCTTTTTAATTCTTTTTTTAATCGTTCTGCACCTGTTGCAGTTAATGGAGCTAATGCCATATTTACCCTCGTGTCCTGTAGTTATTCACTTAAATCGTGTAGTTCATCAAGTGAATATATTTCTTGTTTATTTAAATACTTATACGCTTCTATGGTTGCTGCAGCACCGTAGATAGTGGTGGAATAATTTATATTTTGTTGCAGAGCTTCGCGACGTATAGAGTATGAATCCGATATGGCTCCTGAGCCTTCGGTTGTGTTGATGATAAATTCTATTTCTTTTGACTTGATTTTGTCAACAATATGCGGTCTACCTTCCAAAACTTTATTCACTCTTTCGCAATATAAGCCGTTTTTACGTAATAATTGGCAAGTTCCGTCTGTAGCAACTAAATCAAAACCCATGTCTTGAAGTTTTTTAGCAAGTGGTATAACTTGTTGTTTATCAGCTTCTCGCACGGAAATAAAAGCCGTGCCTTGTAAGGGCATTGCGGTATCGCTGGCTTGTTTGGCACGGGCAACAGCGGCACCAAATTCTTTACCAATGCCCATGACTTCACCAGTGGAACGCATTTCTGGGCCAAGTATTGGATCAACACCGGGAAATTTAAGAAAAGGGAATACGGGTTCTTTGATGGAATAATGGTTGAGTTTTAATCGTTGCTTAACCTTTTGTTGTTTTAAACTGATACCAGCCATGCAGCGAGCGGCAATTTTTGCTAATGGTAAACCGCTTGCTTTAGAAACAAAAGGAACGGTACGAGAGGCTCTTGGATTAACTTCCAAAATATAAATATCATCACCTTGGATAGCAAATTGGGTGTTCATTAAACCAATCACCCCCAGTTCTTTTGCCATTAAACCCGATTGTCTGCCCAATTCCTTTTGCACCTCATCGGATAAGGAAAAGGGTGGAATACAACAAGAAGAATCGCCCGAATGCACACCTGCTTGTTCGATATGTTCCATAATGCCGCCGATGAAAACATCTTGCCCGTCGCAGATAATATCCACATCGACTTCAATCGCATGGTCTAAAAATCTGTCCAAAAGAATAGGGGAATCATTGGATATTTTAACCGCTTCTTTCATGTAGCGATTGAGTTCGTTATCGTTATGCACTATTTCCATCGCTCGACCACCGAGCACAAAAGAAGGGCGAACCACCAAAGGATAGCCGACTTGATTCGCCAATTCGACCGCTTCTTCAACATTTTTAGCAATGCGATTAGGCGGTTGTTTAAGGTCTAATTTATCCAACATGGCTTTGAATAACTCACGGTCTTCTGCCCTATCAATGCATTCAGGTTGCGAACCAATAATCGGCACACCAGCCGCTTTTAAACCATTGGCTAAATTTAACGGCGTTTGCCCACCGTATTGCACAATCACGCCATGCGGTTTTTCGATGTTGACGATTTCTAGCACGTCTTCATGGGTTAGAGGTTCAAAATACAAACGATTTGCCGTGTCGTAATCGGTGGAAACGGTTTCGGGGTTGCAATTGACCATAATCGTCTCAAAACCATCTTCTTTAAGTGCTAATGCTGCATGTACACAACAATAATCAAACTCAATGCCTTGCCCAATGCGGTTGGGACCACCGCCTAAAATCAAGATTTTTTTGTTGTTAGTTGGTCGGGCTTCGCAGTTTTGTTCGTAAGTTGAATAAAAATAGTCGGTAGTGGCATCAAACTCTGCCGCACAGGAGTCCACTCGCTTGTAAACGGGGCGAATGTTAAAATCATGGCGAAGTTGCGTGAGTTTCTTTTCGCTTGTACCCATGAGTTCTGCAATGCGACTATCGGAAAACCCCAGTTGTTTAATCGCCAGCATTTGCCTAGCATCAATATCATTGCTTTGTTTAATGGCTTGTTCAACATCAATAAGGTGTTTAATTTCAGCTAAAAACCACGGGTCAATTTTACTGATGGCAAACAATTTATCGACGCTATAACCCAAACGAAAAGCATCGGCAACATAGAGCAAGCGGTCTTGGGTTGGCTCACGCAATTCGGCATTTAAATCAAAGCCTTTGTCTAAATCTGTTTGATTGACTAATGAATTGAGTCCATTTAAGCCCGTTTCCAAGCCACGCAGGGCTTTTTGTAAGGATTCAGCAAAAGTGCGACCAATCGCCATCACTTCGCCAACGGATTTCATCTGTGTGGTGAGGTGATTATCGGCGTTGGCAAACTTTTCAAAAGCAAAACGTGGTATTTTGGTGACCACATAATCAATGCTAGGCTCAAAGGAAGCTGGTGTAACACCGCCTGTTATTTCGTTCTGTAGTTCATCAAGTGTGTAGCCAACTGCCAATTTAGCTGCTACTTTGGCAATCGGAAAACCAGTGGCTTTAGAGGCAAGAGCCGATGAACGTGAAACCCGTGGGTTCATTTCTATCACAATCACTCGCCCATTTTCTGGATTGATAGAAAACTGTACGTTAGAACCACCCGTATCCACGCCAATTTTACGTAAAACCGCCAAAGAAGCATCACGCAAAATTTGGTATTCCTTGTCAGTTAATGTCTGGGATGGAGCAACCGTGATGGAATCACCAGTATGCACGCCCATAGGGTCGAGATTTTCAATCGAACAGACGATAATGCAGTTGTCTTTTTTGTCCCGCACCACTTCCATTTCAAACTCTTTCCAGCCCAATAAAGATTCTTCTAATAACACTTCGGTGGTTGGTGATAATTTCAAGCCATTGGCGGTGATGGTTTCAAATTCCTCTAAATTGTAAGCAATGCCACCACCGCTGCCGCCCATGGTAAAGGAAGGGCGAATAATAACGGGATAGCCGATTTGTTTTTGTGCTTTTCGAGCACCTTCAATATCATGCACAAGAAAACTCAAAGGCGTGCCAAGACCAATTTCGGTCATGGCTTTTTTGAATAACTCACGGTCTTCAGCCATATCAATCGCTTCACGCGTAGCACCAATCATTTCCACACCAAATTTCTCCAAAACTCCATGTGAAACTAAATCAAGAGAGCAATTTAATGCGGTTTGCCCACCCATTGTCGGTAATAAGGCATCGGGGCGTTCTTGTTCGATAATTTTAGCAACGGTTTGCCAGTTTATTGGTTCGATAAATATTTTGTCGGCTGTTTCAGGGTCGGTCATGATAGTGGCAGGATTGGAATTAACCAAAATAACTTTGTAGCCTTCATTCATTAAGGCTTTGCACGCTTGCGAGCCAGAATAATCAAATTCGCAGGCTTGACCAATAACAATAGGTCCTGCTCCTAACACCAAGATGCTTTTTATATCACTGCGTTTAGGCATTATTATTCTCCTGCATGGCTTTTATAAAGGGCAGAAATAATTTTTTGGCATCGTGCGGGCCTGGACTTGCCTCAGGATGCCCTTGAAAACTATAGGCAAAACAATCACGGCGTTTAATGCCTTGCACCGAATCGTCAAATAAGGATTTGTGTGTTATTTGTAAGTTTTCAGGAATAACACTTTCATCCACAGCAAAACCATGATTTTGTGAGGTTATCATCACCTCAGTTGTGGCTAAATCTTGTACGGGATGATTGGCACCATGGTGCCCGAATTTCATTTTCATGGTTTTTGCTCCACTGGCAAGTGCAAGAATTTGATGACCTAAACAAATGCCGAATAGGGGAATGCCCGATTTTAATAATTGTTGTGTCGCATTAATTGCATAATCACAAGCCGCAGGGTCGCCTGGACCATTGGACAAAAACACGCCATCAGGTTTCATGGCTAACACCTCATCTGCTGATGTATCGGCTGGAACAACGGTTATCGCACATCCTAAATCCGCCATAATCCGTAAAATATTGTGCTTAACGCCAAAATCGTAGCACACCACTTTATAATTGTTTGTTGGTGTTTCATTAAAGTCGTTTGTGGCTAAATCAAATTCTCCACCTTGCATCCATTGGTAGGTTTCTTTGCAAGTAACTTCGATGGCTAAATCTTTATTTTCCAAACCTGCAAAACCTTTAGCGAGTTCAACCGCTTTTTGCTCATCAATGTCTTTTGTCATGATACAGGCTTTCATCGCCCCTTTTTTACGTAAAATTTGGGTTAATTCTCGTGTGTCGATATTGGCAATGGCAACAATTTTATTGTTCTCAAGGTATTTATCAAGGATTATTTGATTGCGCCAAGAGCTGGCTAACTTGGGTAAATTCCTAATGACCAGTCCTTTAATATGCAGTTTTCCAGATTCAACATCAGCGGTATTGCAACCCGTATTGCCAATATGTACATAAGTTAAAGTAACGATTTGTTCGGCATAAGAAGGATCGGTTAATATCTCTTGGTAACCCGTCATGGCAGTATTGAAGACAATTTCACCAACGCTATTGTCGTTAAAACCAATGGAAATTCCCGAAAATATAGTGCCATCTTCAAGAGCGAGTATTGCTTTTTTTTGTCCAGCAAAAAGAACAGAATCTAAGGTGGATTCGTGCATAATATAGTTTGTATGAGTGATTATCGGCTGGGTGGGTATTTTAACTCAACTGATTGTACGAGTCTAAACAAATTACTAAATATAAGCTGTTTTATCTTATAACTTTATTTATTAGATATAATTAGGGATAATGGCAATTGATACAACTAAAATTATGAGGATTGTTTTGTTTGCTAAAATTACACTAATTGGGATGTTGTTTACCGTCTTTTGCGTTAATGCCGTTTCTTTTGATCGAGCAAAAAGTGCCATACTGGTTGAGGATACTAATCTTAATGATCCGTTAAAGTTGAAACAAGTCTTTGCTCAAATAATTGTAAACAATACTGGAGAGACAATATCTGATGTTTTAAATAATCCAGTATTTCTGGAGGCAAATATTCAATCGGGTTTAAAACGTTCCTATGTGGAGCAAATTGGTCACAACTATTTATCTGATAATAGCCCGTATAAATATTGGTTTTATGCGGTCATGCAAAAAAAGTTTATAGATAAGATTATAGCAGATGCTCATTTTTCAGTTTTACCTAAAAATCGAGAAAAAATTATGACTTGGCTTGTTGAAAACAATGAAGCAAGTCAACCTGAGCTGATCTATGCTTATGATAACGAGGGCATCATGTACTGGGTAAAGCATTGGGCTGATGTCATGGGCTTAAACCTTGTTTTTCCTAAAATGGATGAAGTGGATAGCATAAATGTTTCGCCACAATCCATAAAATCTTTATCTTTTGAAGCACAAAAACAAGCCCAAGGTCGTTATTTTGTCAATCATAACTTGTTATTATCTATTGAACATAAGGCGGACAGGGTGAAAGTTCGTTCGGGATATGTTTACAGTGGTCAAGAGTTTGCAGTGAGTCATTTTCAAGACATGAACAGTGACATGGCATCGTTAATGTATTCGGTATTTGAAAATTTAAGCCAGCGGTATGCACAGCAGTATAAAATTGATAATGCCAACATACAAAGACACTCTGTTCAGATAGTGATTAATAGCTTATCAAACTACGATGATGTCATGTTCTTAGAAGACTATTTAAAACGTTTGTCTGTTATTGATAACTCGACAATTGTTTCAGCCACTGCCAATCAGTTAGTGTTGACTAGCGATTTAACTGTGACGACTGATTCATTTTTAGCCATGCTCAATCGAGATAAAGTACTGTTACCTATTGAACAAGGTTCTATAAATCAATTGGTTTTTTCATTTAATCACTGATGACTTGGTTTAAACACATTCCAAATGCCATAACCTTCGCTCGAATTTTTGCGATGATTCCCTTAGTGTGGTTTATGTTAGAAAAAAATTACGAAGTGGCTTTTTATATTGCTATGGGTGCAGGTTTTTCCGATTTGCTTGATGGTTTTTTAGCTAAACGTTATGGCTGGGAAGGGTGGTTAGGCGGGATTTTGGATCCCTTAGCAGATAAGTTTATGATGTTGTGTTGCTTTTTGGTGTTTGCGGTGCAAAACATTATTCCAAATTGGTTGTTAATAATCGTTCTGGCTCGTGATGTTATTATTGTAACGGGGACAACTTTCTATCATTTTGCCATTGATAAAATGGAAAAAGCCCAACCCAGTTTATTAAGCAAAACCAATACCGTGGTGCAAATTTTATTAATTGTGGTTATGCTAGCTCATTATTCGCTATATCAATTTAGTGAAGGTTTTCTTAATGGATTAATCTATTTAGTGACTTTCTTCACTGTTAGTAGTGGTATGCATTATGTATATTTGTTCTTTATGCACAGAAAAGTTTTTTTACAAAATCAAAGAAAAGGAGAATAATTAGATGTTTACAGATTCAAATCGTTGGTATTTTTTAGCCGTTTTTCTATTGTTAGGAATATTTATTTATCTGCTTTCACCTATATTAACCCCTTTTGCCATAAGTGCACTTATAGCCTACCTATTTGACCCGTTTGCAGATAAATTAGAAAGTTGGAAACTCTCGCGAACCCTTTCGGTAGTTATTGTTTTTATCATTATGACGATTATTGTTTTTTTAGTCTTGTTAGTTTTAATTCCGACACTAGAGCATCAAATATCCAACCTCATTACTAATTTACCCAATTATTTTCAATACCTCAGTGATAATGTCACGCCATGGTTGCGTGAAAAGTTTGGTTTACAAACGGATATGTTCAGTTTTTCAGAACTTACCGACTTGTTTAAAGCACACTGGAATGAGGCTGGTGGCATTGCAAAAAGCATAGTTGCCTCACTGTCTAAAAGCAGTATGGTCGTGGTTAATTGGATGATGAATATTATTTTAATACCCGTAGTGACATTTTATCTGCTTCGGGATTGGGATATATTAACAGCACGAGTTGGAGAACTGATACCACGACCTGTTTACCCCACAATCAATAAATTAGTAACTGAATCAAACAATGTTTTAAGTGCTTTTCTTCGCGGTCAGTTTTCAGTGATGTTGGCATTAGGAATTATTTATTCTATTGGATTAATGATAATAGGACTGGATTTGTCACTGTTAATCGGTATGGGAGCGGGAATTGTTTCTTTCATCCCTTATTTGGGTGCCATTACAGGCATGGTGGTTGGAGTCATAACCGCATTTGTGCAATTTGGAGACCCAACTTACGTGATTTATGTTCTTATAGTCTTTGGTATCGGTCAGTTATTAGAAGGCATGGTATTAACCCCGTGGCTTGTCGGGGATAAAATAGGCTTGCATCCCGTTGCTGTTATATTTGCGGTTTTAGCTGGCGGGCAACTCTTTGGCTTTGTTGGCATTTTGCTGGGTTTACCAATTGCCGCAGTGGTGATGGTGTTATTGCGTTTTGCTCATCAAAACTACATTCAAAGCAAAATGTATGACGATGGTGAAGAATACAGTCTGACAAATTCGGATTCCAAAAAGAAGACGAAAGTCAAAACAAAAAAAGAGCCAAAAAGTGACTGAACAACAACTACCACTGGATTTTAAAAACACACAAACCAAAACTTTCATCGATTTTATTCAAGGTCAAAATGCAGTGTTACTTGAAAGTTTAAAAAGCTTTATTCATTCCGATGAATTACTTTTTTACTTGTGGGGAGAAGCCGGTTCTGGCAAAACACACTTACTTCAGGCATATGTTACACAACTGTTGGTGACAGGCAAAACTGCCGTTGTTATCAAGCCAAGTGAGCTTGATAAGCGACAAAATGTGCAATTAATCGGCATGTTTGATCTCTTTTGTCTGGATAATATTGAAAATATTGCACAAAATAAAGCACGTGAAGAAGCCTTGTTTTTTTGGATAAATGAAATAAAACAAGCAGGAAAAAAAGTCATACTCTCAGGTCAGCTATCCAACAAAAGCCCGCAATGGCAATTGCCCGACTTGCGTTCTCGTCTTCAAGCAGGCAGAACACATGAACTAAAAACGCTCAATCGAGAAGACTCATTAAAGGTGTTTAAACAACAGGCAAAAAATAAAGGCATAAAAATAGACAGCAAAATAGAGAATTATCTCAAAAACAATTGTGCCATGAATATGGCTTACTTAAGTTCGCTATTACGAAAACTTGATCAAACCACCTTAGTGAAAAAAAAGCAGGTAACAATTCCACTTTTAAAGAAAATAGTGCTTGAGAAATAACAAAACATAATAGATAATGCACATCGACTTTCGTTGGTCACTTATCAACAGCTAGCGGCGGACCTGGTCAGGCCCGGAAGGGAGCAGCCACAGTCGTAATGCTGTGTGGTAAGAGCGGCTAACGGAAGTCACTTCAATTTTAGATTTCTAGTGCTTCATAAATTCCTTATCTCTGCGTTAAAAAAACATCATTGAACGCCCCATTTGTTGGTAAGTGGGATTTATCTCAGTCAAAAAAAACATCGACTAAATCCGATAGAACTGTACCCCATTATTCAGAGAGGTGCTTAGTAGAACCTTCATTATTACTCGGGCTAGTCTAAGGTCTAAAAGAAAGGAGATAGTTCTTTGATGAGATTGAGAGTTCTTTTGCTTACGGCAACTTTTTCGTGAGTCTTATAATCTAACATTACAATCCTTCCCGTACCAATAGAAGAAATACACTTATGAGTGTGACTATAAATGGCGTATTCCATTAAAAAGCCATGGGAATGAACTTCAATAACTCGTGCCCCGACTAAGATGACATCAGGATAATTTAAAGGCAGGCGATAACGGCAACTGGTTTCTGCCAAGATTGGAGCTATTGAGTTCTTGTTGCTTTTATCCATAACCCCAATGCGTTCAAAATAAGCTAAACGGGCGGATTCAAAATAACGAAAATACATGACATTATTGACATGGTTGAAGGCGTCCATATCACCCCATTGAACTTTCAATTCTATATTGACGGGATAATTATTGTTGAATTTAGTAAATTTGTCACTGCCCATTTAACTGCGAGCGCATCACCTGTGCTTCCACCTAAGCGAGGACCGACTTCGGTTGTCAGTGATTCGGTAATGTCATAAGCACTGGAATCGGTTAAAGCCTTATCGCGAAGCGTGGCAACTATTTTCAAGAAATCGTCTTCAAAGAGTTCTTGGGCGTGAAGGTCGTTAAATGATAAGAGTAAGACTAAAACTTTAAACATGGTTTTTCTCAAAAAAAATAAGTCATAAATTTTAACACAATGAGCGGGCATAAAAAAGGGCAGTTCTAAGCCTGCCCTATAAAATCCAAATTGGATTCTTTAATTTAAGATGAACTTGTAAATTTCATTATTAAAAATATGGTAAATTTCACCGGCTTCATCTTCACCAAATCCACGTGTGCCAAAATTAACATCTTCCAACATTTCGAAAGACCACGTAGAACCAGTAGGCGTAGCAAAGTTTATTTCACCGCCGCAATAATCAGAAAAAACATACAAGCCTTGTATGGCAGGTATAGCAGAGCCTCGATAAACGTAACCACCCATTACAGAACAACCGTTATTTGAAGCTTGTGGTAAATCGATAACAGGTTCAGTAAAGACTTCATTGCCAGTACACAAGCTTGTATCAAAATCATGTGCACCTTCACGGCAACGCCACCCGTAGTTTTCTCCACCCGTACTTGAGGCTGGTTGGAAATTAACTTCTTCGTATAAATTCTGACCCACATCACCCATAATTAAATCACCAGTTTGTTTGTCAAAACTCCAGCGGTAAGGGTTTCTTAAGCCGTAAGACCAAATTTCAGCACAGGCTGAAGCATCGTTAATAAAAGGATTGTCGTTTGGAATGCGATAAGAGCCCGCAACAGAATCCAGACCACAAGTATTAACAGTTGAAGGACTTTCGAAGGAGTCTTGGTAAACAATATCAGGGTTAACAACTTCTTCAGAAACATCAATACGTAACATTTTTCCTAGTAATAAAGCTAAATTTTGGGCATTGTTTGGTAAATCGCCAGCACCACCGCCATCCCCCATGCCTATATATAAATAACCATCTGGACCAAAGTGAATGTCTCCGCCATTATGATTTGAAGCTGTTTGGGGTATCCTCATAATCACTTGCCCACTGGTAAAATCTGCAATGTTAGCGTTAGAAGTTACACTGTAGCGTTCAATAATGGTATCACCAAAGTTTGCACCATTCTTTGTATAGTAAACATAGAAATATCCATTTGTACTGTAATTGGGATCGAAGTCCAAACCCAATAATCCACGCTCACCACCGCTGGCTACTTTTGCACTAATGTCAATAAAATTAGTTGCCAATAGGCTTGTTCCATCCCAAATTTTTATCGTTCCTGTTTGTTCAACAATAAATAAACGACCAGATCCATCGCCTGCATGACGAACCGCAATGGGTTGATTTGCCGAAAAGAGCAACTGTCTTTGCAAGTTAGCAGGCAATGCACTGCAAGCGTTGTTTGAAATAAGACTTATAATTAAAAAGAGTAGAATGTTTTTCATAATAATTTTTGCTTGTAAAAGTAATAGTTTAAAGGATTGAGTGTAGAAAAATGTTAAATACGTCAAGATTTTGTATTATTAAGGCTATTTTGGCATAATGAGGGCATGAACAACAACACCCGAATTTTAGGCATAGATCCAGGCTCCCGAACCACGGGTATTGGCATTATTGATACTGACGGACGCAATACTGTGTTAGTGCATTTCCAGCCTATTAACTGCGGTAGTGGAGAATTTCCTGAACGTTTAAAGGTGATTTTTACCGATATAACAACGTTAATTCACAAATACAGACCCGATGAAATTTCAATAGAAACCGTTTTTATGGCAAAAAATGCTGGATCTGCTTTGAAGTTAGGACAAGCACGAGGCGCCGCAATATGTGCAGCGGTTGCGATGGATTTGCCCGTTTACGAATACGCACCCAAAGCGATAAAACAATCGGTAGTTGGTAAAGGCTCAGCCGCCAAAACCCAAGTGCAATACATGGTGCAATTATTATTAAATCACAAAGAAAATATTCAAGAAGACGCCGCCGATGCTTTGGCTGCCGCCATATGCCACGCCAATTCACGCTGGACAATCGCGGCAATTAATCAGGTCTCCAGTAATTACCGCAAAAATTAAGTCACTTCATCTA
>JALSIL010000475.1 GCA_026990095.1 Lysobacterales bacterium | reverse complement strand
AGCATCAAATTTATATTGCTCATGAAGCCGCAAACAGACCGGTGACTCGGGTGATGTTGGCTGATGAGGTGGGTTTGGGGAAAACCATTGAAGCCGGTTTGATTTTGCAGCATCGGATCATTAACGGTTTAAGCAGCAGAGTATTGATTATTGTTCCTGAAAGTCTGCAATATCAATGGCTGGTTGAGATGCTCAGGCGATTTAATCTTCGATTCAGTATTTTTGACCAGGAACGCTGTGTCGAAACCCATAGTAAAAATCCATTTCAGTCTGAACAATTAATTTTATGCAGTCTGGATTTTTTCAAGCAATATCCAGATCGACAGCTTCAGGCACTGGAAGCGACATGGGATATGGTGGTTGTCGACGAGGCTCATCATATTGAATGGGATGAAACAAATCCCAGTCTTGAATATCAGTTTATAGAAAAATTAAGTATCCAGTCAGCAGGACTAATCTTGTTAAGTGCAACCCCCGAACAATTGGGCAAGAAAAGCCATTTCGCCAGACTCCGATTGTTAGACCCTGACCGTTTTCATAATTTTAAGGCTTTTCTTGATGAAGAATCTCAATTTGAACCGGTTGCCAAAGTCGCCAAGTTATTAGCTGATGGTAAATCCTTAACTCAAGAACTGGAATTTAGTCTAAAAAATTTACTAAAGCGAGAAAATGTTGAAACCTTGTTGGAGCAGCTTGATCAGCCTGAGCAGGCAGAATCTGCCCGACAGGAAATTTTGCAATTACTGCTCGACCATCATGGTACTGGCCGAATATTGTTTAGAAATTCTCGAAAAACAGTTGGCGGTTTTCCAGAAAGACAATGTCATCATTATCCATTAACAAAAAATGAGGTAATAGATCCGAAGGATAATATTCAGGATGACCCTAGGTATCGTTGGTTGGTTGATAAAATCCGAGAATTAGATCAGGAGAAATCAGTTCTGATTTGTCATAGCGCCGAAATGGCCATGGCGTTAGGGCAGGCACTCAATAACAAGACTGGAATACCGGCTGCTGTATTTCATGAAGGATTAACCATTATTGAGCGCGATAGGGCCGCAGCTTATTTTGACGATCCTGACAGTAATGCTCGAATATTGATTTGTTCTGAAATTGGCAGTGAAGGCAGAAATTTCCAGTTTGTGCATCATTTGATTTTATTTGATCTGCCGGAAAATCCTGATTTATTGCAGCAGCGTATTGGTCGACTGGATAGGATCGGTCAGACAGAGGTTATTCAGATTCATGTTCCCTATCTTGAAAAAACACCTCAGGAAATATTGTTTCACTGGTATCACAAGGGCTTGGATGCTTTTCGGAAAAATTGTTCAGCAGCATCGAAAGTTTATGAATTACAGGCACAGGAATTGAAGCAAAGATTATCTGCCAATGATCATTCTGGCATGGATCAATTTGTTGTGGCGACATCAGAATTAACTCAGAAATTGGAGCAACAGTTACACGATGGTCGTGATCAATTATTGGAGTTAAACTCTTGTCGTAAACAGGAGGCAGAGCTGTATATTCAGCAAATACAAAGTTTTAAGCCAGATACGCTTTGGGATTATATGGAGCAGGTTTTCGATTGTTATGGTGTTGATTATGAATACCATTCAGCGGATTGCCATATTCTAAAACCGGGTGAACACAGACGAATTGATTATTTTCCTCATGTTCCGGAAGATGGCGTTACTGTCACAGTAAACCGGGAAATTGCATTAGCCCGTGAGGATATGCAGTTTTTGTCCTGGGAGCATGCGATGGTAGCTGATGCCATGGAACTGACATTGTCCAGTGAAATCGGCAATGCTTCAGTCAGTGTGGTCAGCCATCCAGAAATAAAGCCAGGCCAATTCCTGCTGGAAGTTTTGTTTATTGTTGAATGCAGTGCCCCGGCAATATTAAAAATTGGTAGATTTTTACCTCCAACGCCGGTACGCATCTTGATTGACCAACAAGGTAATGATCTTTCTAGTCAGATCAATCATGGTAGTTTGATTGAAGTTGATACTGAAGTTGAAAAAGAAAAAATCACTGATTTTCTAATTAGCCAGAAAAGTCATATTAATAGTTTACTTGAAACAGCGCAACAAACAGCAAGTCATGAAATGGAGGATATTGTGCAAGAAAGCGTTTCAGAAATGCTTGAAACCATGAGCGATGAAATTAAACGCCTGGTCAGATTAAAAAAGGTGAACCCAGGTATCAAAGATGAGGAGATTGAATATCTGCAGAACCTGACGCGAGATTTGCACAGTAAAATGAATGACGCCAGGCTGAAAATGGATGCAGTTAGATTTTTGGTCGTGAGTTAATGATGGTACTTGAATCATCTGCATTGGAAAAATTGCAAACAGTCTTTCAGCGTTTATTGCCTTTGGTAGATGATCTGGCTGATGCTCTTGGGATCCTGCTGTTGATATCCTTAGCAATCATTGTCTGGATTTTTGTCTATTTTTTTCATTTGCATCATTTTTCTTTGGTAATGAGTCTGGGAGTTGTTGGATTGGCGATCATTCCAGTCCTGATTTTAACGCGTTTCTGGTTTGCTCTGGAAAATTTAAAGGATATCCCCAAAATTGCTGAAGAAATGATGGATGATGTCACTGAAGACGTTGCCCAAAGTTGGCATGCGATGAAGTCAGGTAAAAAAGGTGCTTTGAATTTTTTCGGTCAGGCAAAAAAATTGTTCGAGATCCGCTCGCTTTTAAATTCTGCTGATAATATTTTGGAGCAATATTTTAGTATCGGTCCTCTGGTTAATCCTTTTTATTTATTTTTCGGGGTATTGTCTTTATTTGCTTTGTTGATTCTGTTTCTTACTGGTGTTTCACTAGGGTTATTTAGTATATTCAATTAGTTGCGATAGATTTGACGGGCTGTTTGGTTCGATGCAATGCAATAAAACCTAACCCTTCAAAATAACATCTATGCTCATCTGATTCAATTTTATAATTCACATCGATTTTACTTGCTTTACCCCTATCGATTGGTCTATAAATAGCACTATAGGACTCAATTTATGGTGCCGATCATGACAACTGTTACAGATCCAGTAATTGGAAGTTGGTACAAAGACTTAGAGAATGATTTAACTTTTGTTGTAGTAGCTATTGATGATAATGGCGATACGATAGAAGTTCAGTATTCTAATGGTGATATTAGCGAATACGACAAGGATAGCTGGTATAGTTCAACGTTTGATTATATTGAAACACCAGAGGACTGGAGTGCGCCCTTTGGAGACCTGGAAGTTGATGATTTAGGTTATTCCGATCCGGATATTCATAAACCTAAGAATGAAGACATGGATCTGGCTGATTGGCTGGATTAAACTTTCAGTAAACTTAATTCCGTGCACGTTCCTAAGTTAAGAGGCAAGTTCGAAAATTGCCATAAGTGGGCTATGGTCTGAAAGTTCGTGCCAAGGAGATGGGCCTAAACGGTTGCATTCAATTGCATGCAAACCACGGAAATAAATTCGATCCATAGGCAAAACAGGGAGCCAGCTCGGGAATGATTTTGCATGTGCGCCATGTAAGGTGAGAAAAACCTCTTGTAAATGAAGATGCTGATAAAATTGTTTATCCGCACGACCAAGCCAATCATTAAAATCACCTGCTACGATTAAAGGTTCATTAGCCGGAACATGTGCTTCAATACGTTGGCTGAGCGTTTCGATTTGTCGTTTTCTCTCATAAGAAGTTAAG
This sequence comes from Lysobacterales bacterium, assembly GCA_026990095.1. Taxonomy (GTDB): domain Bacteria; phylum Pseudomonadota; class Gammaproteobacteria; order Xanthomonadales; family Marinicellaceae; genus NORP309. The sequence continues at coordinate 46,240 of JALSIL010000475.1, read as the reverse complement.
CCAAAATGCACGCAGACCATGTGTAACCTGGTTTTAAGTGGCGGAATATTAACAACGCCGTGCAAAATACTGCGACTCGCCCATGAAAAAGGCGATACGTTGATATTCTCCCAGGATTCGAGAGCAAATTTGCTTAATATGGCATTGCCGTGGTGGCCGGCACTATAGGTTGCATTTTTTCCATAGGCGTAATGAGGCCAGTTTTTTTCGGCAAGAAATTCGGATTGGCACTGTTCAGGCCAGTCTTTGATTTTTTCCTGATGCGATTGATGCTTGCCTTGTAATTCCTGAAGAAATAAGAGGTCAGCGTCTTCGGCAATCAAATGTTTATGAATTTGCTTTAAAACAAAGCGGCGATTGCCCGTACTGAAACCTTTATGGATATTGTAGGTGAGAACTCTTAAGCGCTTGTTAGCCATTGCTTGTAATTTTTAGTAAGGCCTTTTTCGGATATGCAGTCGATATATGCTATTTACGGTCAAAAATACCTCGCTACATTCATAATAATTAATTTACATTCAGTATGTTACATAACGTCAAAAGTGCATTTTTCAGCGTAAACAGTATAAAACAGGTGAAAGTGTGATTTCCACAATAACGAAAATTCCAACAATGATAACAATTTCGAGCATATTGATATTCAAATGATTATGTAACATTATGAGAGGGAATAATGATTCTGGAATGACATCAAGGCCCCGTGTTTTAGAGCTTTCAGGTAAACCCATGCGGCGTTTAAAGAAGCTGGAAAATAAATCACCAAGCATTGCGTAAAAACCAAACTTTGCAATTACGATTTTTGGAAACCCGATTAAATAGGCTAATGCACCAGTGCCTAAAATTGAGGCAATGACACCGCGCCATGTTTTTGATATGCCAAAAATAGGATGGTGATCAGGCAATTTAATCCCGAAATCAATAGGATATTCTAGTTTTTCTGTTAATAGATTTCGAGCAATGATTGGCAGGCCATTTGCCGTTAAGAGTAAAATTACAATAGAAAAGATTAAACTTAAATCTATCAAGGTTTTGTGTATTTAAAAATAGCCATCATTTTATAATTATCCCTGAAAATTATGTTGGTTTAATTCAAGTGTTGATTAACCCATTGTATTAGGCTTTGACTATCCATGGCTCCAGATTGACGGGCAATTTCTTTGCCATGTTTAAAAATTATCAGGGTTGGAATGCTGCGGATATTAAATTGTGCAGCTATATTTTGTTCCTGCTCGGTGTTGACTTTAGCCATGCGGACTTTGGGTTCAAGCTGCGTAGTCGCCTGAGCAAACATTGGAGCCATCATTTTACAAGGTCCACACCATTCTGCCCAGAAGTCTACAACAACTGGGATATCATTTTTGCTGATATGAGATGTAAAATTAGTGGTGTTGAGCTCTAAAGGTTTAGCAAAGAAAAGCGGTTTTTTGCATTTCCCACAGATGGGTTTGTTTGCTAATTTCTCACTGGGGATACGATTGGTAATGTTACAGTGGGGACAAACAATATGTGTTGCGCTCATAGCCGGACTCCGTTAAGTAGAAATATTAAAAAAAGTTACTCATTTAATGGTGGCAATGTTTGTTTTTTCAAGAGATGGGCTATAAGTATTGATTGGTTGTATTGTTGATGCTGTAAATTAGGGATAAGTAAAGAACGTATACGGAATAAGTTGGGCAACAGGCGTTGTATTCTACGCCTTAAAGACAGATAACAAGACAGTCTGTTGCTCTAGTTATTTCATGCGCGTTCCTAAGTGCCAGGGAACGAAAGACAATGGTTTAATGGGCATGCTTTCATCAAAGCATGCCCGATTGAGTTGTTTTTCCAGCTAGCCCGCAGGGAAAATGACTTTAGGTTCAAAATTCGCCGCTGGATATTTTGGGTCAAATTCAGCTTTTTTTCTTGGTGTAGAGGATGAGGTAGTAGCTGCACTTTTGTCAATGTAGATGACTTTGGGTTGAAAATTGGTAGCTGGATATTTCGGGTCAAACTCAGCTTTTTGTGGTGTTGATTTCACTAGGTCTTTATCGATATAAATAACTTTTGGCTGAAAATTAGTAGCTGGATATTGATCGTTATCAGCAAAGCTTTGGATTGAGTTGAAAATTATTCCGAAGACACTCATTCCTAAAATAATGGATTTTTTCATGTGGTTTTTTCCTCCTAGTAATGTATGTTTAGCGCAGGCGCAGATTATTTAAAAACTTGCTTAAGATTTTGATAAATGGTGTTTGGAATGAAAATGGACATAATTCTGTATGTAACTCTTTTCCGCCCACCTTTTTCTTGTTTTGCATCCATAAATCAAAACTCGAACAGCTTCAAAGTCGGGAATTCGGATGATCTGCTCCCATGACTATTGTGAATACTGGTAAAAGTATCTGGTATTTTAACTAATTTCGCAACTATTTTATTAGTGTCAAGAGGGGAGTTTGGTAAAGACAAATAATAATTTTGAAATACGGGTAGGGTGGTCGTATTTCAAAAAAACAATTATTGTTTTAGATTTGTTCGTCAATTAATTTATGCGAGCATTCAATGCCTTTTTTAGCGGATTTAGGCGCGTGGTCATGTGCTTTGATTTGGCCGGTTTTAAGTCCAGACGCTTCAAGGCGGCTTTTAAGAAAATCCAGATTTTGATTGACCAAGTTATTGGTTTTAGAGGAATTACTCCAGAAATAGGTGCTGATGGTGCCATTAATGCAGGAGATTTTGCAAAATAATTCACCTAACCGAGGTGGATTGAGTGTGATGTCTACAGTCCAATTATCTTTTTCTGTTTGCGCCTGATTGTTATTGTCTTGCTCAATTTGGATGGTGATATTTTCTACATTTTTTTGATCGCCTAGATAGGGTAATTCCAAATGCAGAATCTGTTTTGGCATATCTTCTTTCGGCAAAGAAGATATTTGATCCAAAACAATTTTTGCTATCGAACTTTCTGCATTATTTTGCAGTTGTTTTAGGTCCAGGGATTTATTTTCAGTGCTTTGAAACTCCGAAGCCAATGTTATTGGCAATTGCTGTTTCAAAGCCTGAATGAATTTTAGAGTAACAGCTTTAAAATCAGTTTGATTTTTTAATAAAGGGTCTTGTTCTGATTGGAATAATCTACTTTCCAGAAAAAGTCCAGAATTATTAATGCTTTTCTTGAGTCCTTGGGGATGAGTCAGAGTGATTTTTTTTGGTAGTTGTTGCAGAATTTGCTGAGCTAACTGCTTTAACGTATCGGGAATTGTTTTATCTGCAATGAGGGATGGTATATTTTCCCCTAACTGTTCAATAAAAATAAATGGCGACTGCTGAACCGGAAGAAAGCGCCTGATTGTTTCTGTCAGTATTTTTTCTGGAGTCACCAATGGAGGGGGCGGTTGGTTTTTCAGGATTTTAAATTCTGGGTGATTTCCTGTTTTAGTTATCTCCAATGATATTAATTGCCCCGTCTTCAATTGAGACAGATCAGTCTTGAACAATGAAGTTTGAGGTTGTGAAATCTTTTCCAGTGGGACTGAAAGAACGGTTGTTTTAATTGATTGTGTGACGCCAAATCTATTATTTTTGGGGGCAGACATTAACTCAAGCTTTAAACTGCTATTTTCTATTGATATGATTTTTGCAGTGAATGGTTGACCTTTCTCTAACAGAGAAAGTTGTCCATCTGTACTGTTTTTTACAATCTGAGGTTGTATCGTTGTGGTGAATAATAATTTCAAAGCAGCAGGATTTGATTTGAACCCATTACCAGCTTGATTTATTGTTTTGTTTTCGCCCGTTAACGGAAATTGGGATTGTTTTTGAGAGGGAGGTGCTGTGAGTTCAAGGGTAAGTTCGGGCCTTGGCAAGAGTTTGCTAACAAGTAATGAAATTTGCTCACCTTTTGTGAATGGTGGCAGTGACTGAGTTAAAGGGGGTTGGGATGTCAGTGGCGGGTCGGCGGTAACTTTTACAATGGCCTTGTTAAGTTGTAATTCAATAATATTTCTTTCAACGGAAATGTTGAGTATCTTGGCATCAAGCTGCTGTCCTATTTTTAAAGATAATTCTGGGTTATTTGGTTTTATGCCTGGAGAAAGCAGAGAAAGGGCTTTGGCCGGAATGATGAAATCCATCAATTTAGCATTTGCTGAATTTCATCTATTTCTTCCTTCGCTTGATCGAGTATATTAATACTGGTGTCCATATCCAGATTTCCAGCCAATAGTTTTCGATAAGCCGGTAATTTATCCAGTTTCGGCATTTTCTTTATATCTACCTTGCCAATATAACTATGGAGCTGCGAAATCATTACAATATCAGTATAGTCAGGTTCTTTTTTTTCATCTCGATGCCAATTTTCAGCATGTATGACCACGTCCTCGAAATCTCTGGGAAAATCCCATTTTCTGATAATTTGAACACCAATTTCTGCACGCAGTTGCTTGATGGTATCTGCAAGATCTTTGGGGTGTGAAATAATTTGCGAGTGTTTGTCTGCATGGGCCAGAATTGGCACAATGCCAATATCATGAATCAAACCGGCAAGCATTGCCCGGTCGGGATCAAATCCAGGAGTTTTATGAGCAAAAACAGCACTGATTGCCGCGACATAACTGGAATGGTTCCACAGCTCGACCATTTTGCGTTTGATAGTGGGTGATTTGGCTTTGAAAATGGCTTTCATGGCAAAAGCAGTGATAATTTCCTGAGCGGTTTTCAAGCCTAATCGGGTAAGTGCTTCGGGGCAACTTTCAATTTTTCTACGGCCGCAATAAAGAGGGCTATTGGAAATTTTGATTAGTCTTGCGGTTATAGTCGGATCAATTTGTACAACCCGAGCTATGGAATTGCTGTTGGCATTTTCATTATTAATCGCTTTTCTGATCTTTTGGGCGACATCGGGAATTGTGGGTAAGGCCAGCTTGTCTGATTGCATGTAACGATAGCAATCAATATAAAGTCTGTTTTTGGCTAAACTGCTTACTCTTTTATCAATGCTTTGTTTGGGTGAGGCTGTTTCGGTCATAAAGGGCTAATGACGATGATAATTCTCCATACAGTTCTAGTTTAGTTTAAAATGGAGGTTTTGCAGTTTTTCCCCTTTTATCATCATAATTTCACGATGGAAAAAACTTTTTCGGATATTCCGGATAACCTGATTTCAATTAAAGACTTTATACGCTGGGGCGCCAGCCGGTTTTCAGAGGCGGATTTGTTTTTTGGTCATGGGACTACGACAGCACTGGATGATGCGGCGGCAATTGTATTGCATACGCTGCATTTGCCTTATCAGCTGCCGGGAACCTATCTTGAAGCACGGCTGACAAAAATTGAGCAGGAAAAAATAGTTGCATTGTTCAAGCGGAGAATCGAGGAAAGGATTCCTTCCGCTTATTTAACTCGGGAAGCTATTTTTGCTGGTTTGTCGTTTTATGTCGATGAGCGGGTTTTAATTCCGCGTTCCCCCATTGCCGAACTTATCCAGGAGGGGTTTAGTCCTTGGCTGCAGGATGCGCGTTCTGTTTTAGATTTATGTACTGGCAGCGCCTGTATTGCCATCGCCTGTGCTTTTGCCTTTCCTGAAGCGGATGTTGATGCGGTGGATTACTCTAGGGATGCGTTGGCGGTCGCAGAAATTAATGTCAACAAGTTTGAATTGAATGGGCAGGTTAAGGTGTTACACTCAGATTTGTTCGCAAACCTCCCTGACAAGCAATATGATTTGATAGTCAGTAACCCTCCATATGTTAGTTTGAAAGAATGGCAACATTTGCCCAAAGAATTCCATGCCGAGCCAGCAATGGGCTTTAAAGGGGGGGAATCAGGTCTGGATCTGGTGATCAAAATTTTGGCGCAAGCAAAGTTTTTCCTCTCATTCGATGGTATTTTGGTGGTAGAGGTGGGTAGTAGCGCACAAACACTGCAGGATTTGTTCCCGGAAATTCCTTTCAATTGGTTGGAATTTGAGCAGGGCGGAGATGGCGTCTTTTTGCTGACTTCGCAACAAGTCAATCAATTCCATGAATTATTTAATCGATCGTTAGCATTATTATGTCAGGAAACAGTATAGGAAAAATTTTTACAGTCACTAGCTTTGGCGAAAGTCACGGAGTGGCGCTTGGTTGTATTGTTGATGGCTGTCCTCCAGGCATGGAGCTCTGCGAAGAAGATATCCAAAAAGACTTGGATAGAAGAAAGCCAGGGACTTCACGCCATACCACGCAGCGTAGAGAGGCAGACAGAGTGAAGATTCTTTCTGGGGTTTTTGAAGGCAAGACAACCGGAACACCGATTGGTCTATTAATTGAAAATACCGATCAACGCTCAAAAGATTACACTAAAATTGCTGACAGGTTTCGACCAGGACATGCAGATTATACTTATCAGCACAAATATGGTTTTCGTGATTACCGTGGCGGCGGCCGATCCTCGGCACGGGAAACCGCGATGCGTGTTGCTGCTGGCACCATTGCAAAAAAATATTTACAGCAACAAGCTGGAATTGAAATTAGAGGTTTTTTGTCACAATTAGGACCAATTAAAATATCCAGTGTTGATTGGGATATTGTTACAACCAATCCTTTTTTCTGTCCAGATGCGAGTAAAATTTCAGAATTGGAAACCTATATGGATCAGTTACGAAAATCTGGTGATTCAATTGGCGCCAAGATTGAAATTGTCGCAAGCCATGTTCCCCCCGGCTTGGGAGAGCCAGTTTTTGATCGCCTTGATGCTGATTTGGCGCACGCTTTAATGAGTATTAATGCTGTTAAAGGCGTAGAAATAGGCGATGGTTTTGATTGTATCAACTGTAAAGGGACGGAGTTTCGTGATGAGATAACTCCGGATGGTTTTTTGAGTAATCATGCTGGCGGGGTTTTGGGTGGTATTTCCAGTGGTCAGGATGTGGTTGCGCGCATTGCGCTAAAGCCTACATCTAGCTTGCGTTTGCCTGGGAAAAGTATAAATTTGAATGGCGAACCAGTGGAGGTTATAACCGAAGGTCGTCATGATCCGTGTGTTGGTATTCGGGCAACGCCAATTGCTGAAGCGATGATGGCCATTGTTATCATGGATCATTTTCTGCGGCAGCGAGCTCAAAATATTGATGTTAATGCTGGCTTGCCGATACTTAGATAAACCGCAAAGTCTTTAATCTGATCAACGCATGGATTCAGCTATACCCTACTGGCGATTGTCAGGGTTTTATTTTTTTTATTTTGCTTCACTTGGTGGTTTTCTACCATTTTGGAGCTTGTTTCTGGAAAATATTTCATTCAGTTCAGTTGAAATTGGTGAGCTATCGGCATTAATGGTTGCAACCAAGGTTATAGCTCCGAATATTTGGGGTTGGTTGGCCGATTATACGGGCAAGAGCTTGCGAGTCGTCAGGTTGACATCCTTTTTTGGCATGTTGATTTTTGCTGGATTTTTATTTAAGTCAGGGTATGAAGCATTTGCCTGGATTACCATCGGCTTCAGTTTTTTTTGGAATGCAGCATTACCTCAGTTTGAAGCGGCAACACTTTTTCATTTGCGTGATGAACCGCATCGCTACAGTCAAATCAGGCTTTGGGGTTCCATGGGTTTTATATTTTCAGTGCTGGCAATCGGCAAGTTATTGGATCTTTATCAAATAGAGATTTTGCCTGCTGTTATTTTGTTGTTGTTGATATTGATTTGGCTTGTTGCTTTACTAATTCCTGAGGTCAGGATTATTCATCATGATCTTGATGCGGTCGGGATTTTTGAAATACTGCGAAAGCCCGAGGTAATTGCGTTTTTTGTGGTTTATATGTTATTGCAAATCGCTCATGGACCCTATTATGTATTTTTTTCCATTTATTTGAAAAACTATCACTATTCCTCTTCAATCACCGGATTTTTATGGGCGCTTGGGGTTTTCGCCGAAGTGGTGCTGTTTGTTTTTATGAGACGTTTGATTAATCGATTTACACTCAGGAAAATTTTATTGGTCAGTATTGTATTAAGTATTGTTCGCTGGTTACTAATTGCATGGGGTGTTCAAAGCTGGACATTGTTGCTGTTAGCCCAGGTGTTACATGCTGCAACTTTTGGTGCTTCACATGTGGTCGCTATTCATTTGGTTCATCGTTATTTTAATTCTCGCCATCAGGGAAAGGGGCAGGCATTATACAGCAGCATGAGTTTTGGCTTAGGGGGTATGTTAGGAGGATTGCTTAGCGGTTATTTATGGATCCCTCTAGGTGCGGAAATCGTATATAGTTTGGCGGCTGGTTGTTGTGTTATCGCCTTTGTTGTTGCAGTAATTTGGGTTGGTAAGGAAAAAAGTGTTAACTTGGCGTAAAATAATAGTTTATCAAAAAAAGTTCATTTTCTCGTTTAACATAATTATGGATTTAATATAGTGTTTGAATTGATACAAAAGGGCGGCCTATTGATGTGGCCAATCATCTTATGTTCAGTGATTGCGATGGCAATTATTGGAGAGCGTTTTTGGTCATTGCAGAAGAAAAAAATTGTTCCCTCTGACCTTGTTCCTCAAGTTTGGACCTTGGCCAAGGAAAATAGATTAGATGATGCAACCATCAGGCGTTTGAAAACCAATTCTCCGTTGGGTGCGATTTTATCTGCAGGCTTAATCAATAGTAAACATGGCAGGGAAATCATGAAAGAAAGCATCATCGAAGCGGGTAGGCAAGCGGCGCATGAGCTGGACAGGTTTTTAAATACCTTGGGAACCATCGCTTCAGTTACACCATTGCTTGGCTTGCTGGGTACTGTGATGGGTATGATTAAGGTATTTGCCGCGATTATGAGTCATGGTGTTGGGGACCCAGCGATATTGGCTGGTGGAATTTCAGAAGCCTTGATTACCACCGCTGCAGGTTTGACTGTTGCCATTCCCAGTTTGATTTTTCATCGATATTTTGAAGGACTTGTAGATGCTTATGTGCTCAATATGGAAGAAGAAGCCCTGAAACTAATTGAAATGATGCATGGGGAGCGGGAGGAAAGCTGATGAATTTCCGCGACAAAAAACGTGAGAAGCTGGAAATTACATTGACACCCATGATTGATGTCGTGTTCTTGTTATTGATTTTTTTTATGGTTACAACAACATTCAGCCGTGAAACAGCAATCAAGATAAATCTTCCTGAAGCGAGTGGTGAGGAGCGACTCGAGGCGCCAAAAGTGGTTAATCTGACGATAGATGCAGATGGCGTTTATTATGTAAACAATCAGCAGGTAATCAATCAAAAATATTCGACATTAAAAAAAGCAATTCTGGATATCACAGGCAATTCCAGAGATTTACCTTTTATTATCAGTGCAGATGCAAAAACTCCCCACCAGGCAGTGATTAGAGTTTTGGATGTGGCAAGTAAAATTGGATTTACAAAGGTAACCTTTGCAGCTCAGAATATCCCAAATCAATAAATGAATAAAGAAACATTACATAAATGGTCTAATTTTATTTGGTATCAGGATAATTTCATTGGATTATGTCTATTACCATTTTCGATGATATTTCACGATATCGTTCGGTTTCGTAGATATCTTTACCACATAGGCATATTGAAAAAACATAAACTTTCTGTTCCAGTCATTATTGTTGGTAATATTACAGTTGGAGGAACTGGTAAAACGCCATTAACTATTTATATCGTTGAGCAGTTAAAGCGTTTGGGTTATAAACCAGGTGTGATTGCACGGGGTTATGGTGGAGAATCGGAACAATGGCCGAAAATGGTGTCCTCAGATAGTCAACCTGCAATAGTTGGTGATGAGCCTCTGGTGATTATTCGTCATTGCGAAGTGCCAATTGCTGTTGGCCCTGACAGGGTTACCTCTGCAAAATTGCTATTGGATAAAACTGATTGTAATGTCATTATTTCTGATGATGGTTTGCAGCATTATAGCCTGGATAGAGATGTTGAGATTATCGTGATTGATGGAAAACGGCGGTTTGGTAATGGTTATAGTCTTCCAAGCGGCCCCCTGCGTGAAGCCATTAGCCGAATCAGAGAGGTTGATTTTTTAGTTTGTAATGGTGAGAATGCTGAAGAAGGTGAATATCCAATGAATGTTCAAGGCAGTAAAGCCATAAATTTACTTACTGGTGAGCAGCAATCTCTTGATTATTTTAAAAACAAGACCTGTCATGCAGTGGCAGGCATTGGAAATCCAGAGCGTTTTTTTTCCTTGCTTGATAATGCAGGAATTTCATTCCTTCGGCATCCATTTTCAGACCATCATGATTTTGTTCAAGAAGATTTTACTTTTGACGATAGTAATGAAGTATTGATGACGGAAAAAGATGCTGTGAAATGCACCGCTTTTGCACAAATAAATTATTGGTTCATTCCGGTTACTGCCTCGATACCAGAGGCATTCACTGAAAATTTAGTTAAGAAATTAAAAGAGAAGGAACATGGATAAAAAGTTACTTGAGATTCTCGCTTGCCCACTTTGTAAAAGTCCATTGATCTATATAAAGAAACAACAGGAGCTGGTTTGCAAAGCTGACAGATTGGCCTTTCCAATTCGAGATGATATTCCGGTGATGCTAGAAGAAGAGGCCAGAGAACTAACGCTGGAAGAAATAGATGCCTTACCAAAATGACAACAAGGTTTAAAGTTGTTATCCCTGCCCGGTACGCATCAACTCGCTTACCTGGAAAGCCTTTAATCGCTCTGGCTGGAAGACCAATGATAGCTCATGTTTGTGATAGAGCAAGGGAAGCGAACGCCGAACAGATTGTCGTCGCAACTGATGATTCTCGAATTTTTAAAGTCGCCAGTGAATTAGGGGTTAAAGCAGTGATGACATCCGATTCTCACCAAAGCGGATCGGAGAGAATTGCTGAAGTCGCCCAGAAATTACAGTGGCAAGATGATGAGATAATTGTAAATTTGCAAGGCGATGAGCCTTTGTTATCCGCAGAATATATCCAAAAGGTGGCCAAAGCGCTTTCAGATAATCTGGTAGCTAAAGTTTCCACATTGGCCGTGACAATGAGTGCAGCAGAGGAAGTGTTTGACAATAATATTGTTAAAGTTGTTGTTGATAAGCAGGGTCATGCACTTTATTTTAGCAGGGCGGTTATTCCATGGGATAGGGATGGTTTTGTAGAACAGCAATCTTTTATTCCTAAAAATATTTATTTAAGACATATTGGTTTATATGCTTATACAGTTGGTTTTTTAAATCAATATGTTAAATGGCGGGAGTCAATTTTAGAACAGATTGAAAGATTAGAGCAGTTACGGATTTTATGGCATGGAGAAAAGATTTTAGTGGAAGTGGTTGCTAAAGCACCAATGGCTGGTATTGATACCGAAGATGATGTAAAGCGCGTCGAAAAATATCTTCAAAATAGATAATGTTGATTGTTGTTCAGCTTATATAAAGTTTAATTTTGTATTATTTGGCGTTTAATTTGGGTACATAATGTATAAATTGAAAAAAATAATGATGGCTGTGGGCTTGAGCCTTTGGGTCTTGACCGCTTGTCAAAATGAACAAGAGCAAGCGCAAGAACGACTTGCTCGAGGAAAAGAATTATTGGAAAAAGGTGATCTGAAAAGCGCTGAGTTAGAGTTAAAAAGCGCTATTCAGAGCAATGACAATCTTGCAGATTCATATTACACCATGGCTTTATTAAATGAAAAAAGCCGTAATTATCCAGCAATGAAAGAGAATCTGGAGCAGGCTGTTAAGCTTGAGCCGGATAACATTGATGCCCGCCTTAAATTAGGTAAGGTCTTGTTGTTATTTAACGATGTTGAAAGTGCAGCAAAACAGGCAGATTATGTAATCGAAAAGAAGCCTGATGATTTGGATGCATTATCGTTGAAAGCGGCAATATTAATCAGGCAGAAAAAGTCAGGTGAAGCTTTGCCTGTTATTGACGGTATTTTGCAACAAGACCCGGGGAATGTTGATGCAGTCTCTTTGAAAGCAGTGGTTTACATGGAAAATGAAGATTTCGATGAAGCGCTTTCCATACTTGAACCGGCTATTGAGGCAAATGCTGAAAATCCTTCGCTACATTTGTTGAAGATACAACTGAATGCCAAGAAGAAAGATATTGATGCTGTTATCAGAGAGTATCAGCAATTAATAAAAATGTATCCAAAGAAGGATCAACTGAAAATCGCTCTAGCCAAACTGCTAGTACATGCCAAAAAGCCAGAAGAGGCGGAGAAGTTGTTGCGAGAATATGTCGCTGAAAATCCAAAAAGCATCAGACCCAAATTTGTATTGCTTAGTTTTCTGGTAAGCCTTGATGAAAACAAGGCTATGCAGCAATTTAATAAATATGCAGATCAATATGGAAATCAACCCAAAGAACTTTTGCAATTAAGTAAATGGTTGTTATTAAGAAAAAAACCTGAGTCTGCAAAAAAATATTTAGAGAAGATTGCTCAATCAAAATCGAAACCAGAAAAGCACGAAGCACAATTGTTGTTGGCTAAAATGGCTTTTCAACAACAAGATTTTGAAACTGCTTCTTCCCTGATTAATGGTATTCTTGAAGAGGATTCGGAGAATAAAGATGCACAGATTCTTCAAGCAAGGATTTTAGTGGTCAACAAAAAGTATCAAGAAGCTAAAACATTGCTGACTTCAGTGCTATGGAGTCATCCAAAATCGGACGAAACGATAGTCATGCTGGCCCAGCTTGAATTATTGGATGGTAATGAAAAGCAAGCTGTTAGAAAGTTTCGTGAAGCCCTGGAAATTAATCCCTCAAATCTCAATGCGTTGTTTCCAGTAGTCAATAATTTAATAAAAGAACAAAATTTTGGCTATGCGACTGAAATATTAAGTCAGGCTTTGAAGCAAAAGCCAGGAAATATTATGCTTTTACAAAAGCTCGCTCAAATCAAAATGGTTGAAAAGGATTGGGATGCGGCTGAAAAGATTTTACAGGTAATGTCAAAACAGCCGAATAAAGGCGCCTTGATTGCAATGTTTATGCAGGCTAAGGTTTTTCAAGAAAAGCAAGAATATAATAAGGCAGTTGAAAAATATAAAGAATTATTAACAAAAATGCCATATCAGCTTGATGCAATGCAGGAGATGGCGCGGAGTTATGAGGCATTGAATCAAAGAGACAAGATGCTTGATTATCTTTCTTCTTTAATTACCCAAACAAAAGGTAATATTCCTGCGTATCTTGTCAAAAGTAAACTATATTTATTAAATAAACAATTTGATAAAGCAATTGCAACTTTAGAAGAAGCTTTAAAAGTTAATGATAAGGTGCCACAGATTTATTTGACCCTGGCAGACACTTATTTACAGCAACGAAAATATCAAGATGCCATTAAGAGTTTATTGAAGGGACAAGCTGCAATACCGGATAATTTGAAAATCCCTCTGAAATTAGCAGCAGTTTACAAAAGAACCGATCAGTATAAAAATGCCGCAGATATCTATGAAATGTTAATAGGAAAAAATGACAAATTAGATGTGGTTGCGAATGAATATGCTTCATTGCTTGTAGATTTTTTTGGGGATCAGGAAAGTTTACAAAAGGCAAGACAGCTTGCAACCAGGTTTAAAGATTCCAAACAACCTTTTTATCTTGATACCTATGCATGGACCGAACTCAAGCTGGGTAATTTATCTAAAGCCTTGGAAGCTCTTAAAAAAGTTAATAGTGTTGCTGCGTCAATTCCAGTTTTCAAGTTCCATTTAGGTGTGGCTTATCACCAAGCAGGTCAAGACTCCGTTGCAATTTCTGAGTTAAAACAAGCAATTGAATTAGGAAAAAAACAAGGTGGCTTCGCAGAAAACGAAGCAGCAAAAAAATTGTTAGATAAGTTGTTAAAACCTGTCGTTAGTTAATTTATTCAACCAAAGTACAGTAAATTTATTCAAAGAGGTTATTACTGTGATGATATTAAAAAAAACAAAACTCGCCGTACTAATAATTGTAGGTTCATTAGTTTCTGCATGTTCATATTTACCGGCAGTTATCGTGGGACATCCACCGCTATCGGGAAATGATGATGTGGCTCTAGACTATACTTATTTGATTGGTCCAGGGGACAGCATTGATATTTATGTTTGGGGCAACCCTGATGTTTCAAGAGTAGTAACAGTAAGACCTGATGGGAAAGTGACTGTTCCATTGGTAGAGGATATTCAAGCAAGTGGAAAAACTGCTTTTGAATTAGCCAGAAAACTTGAAGAAGAATACGCGCAATATATTAGAGACCCACAGGTTGTGGTAATGGTTGCGGAATTTCAAGGTGTTGACCAGCAGCAAATTCGAGTTATTGGCCAAGTTGGGAACAGTGGTGGTGATAGTGGATCCAATCGATACAGTGGTGAATCTATTCCTTATGAGCGAGGGATGACTTTAATGGATGTTATTATCCGAATTGGAAGCATAGGCGAGTTTGCAGATGGAAACAGGGCAAGTATTATACGTAAAGTTGATGGAGTAGAAAAACAATTCGGAGTAAATATTGACGACCTAGTTGAAGATGGAGATATGTCAGAAAATGTCAAAATGTTTCCTGGTGATATTCTTGTTATTCCTGAAGCTTACTTTTGATTTCAATATAGATCAGGAAATAGCTAATACCATTTTAAGTCTTTAAAAATTAAGAATGGAGCAAGCATCGTTTAATATTATTTTTCAGTATGTTAAATAATATTAAATTTGTGATTCCTTAAATGGCCCCATTAAGCAAATTATTAGGTAATAATCAGAAATGCAGGAACAATTAGCCGAAGCGATATACTATGTCAAAGGGACATTAAAATATAAATGGGTAGCAATTGTGATTGCATGGCTCATTTGTTTGGCTGGATGGTTGTATGTTATGGCAATGCCAAATCAATACGTTTCGGAAGCGCGGGTACATGTTGATAGCAGGACAATGTTGCGTCCTTTGCTGAGAGGGCTAACTATCCAAACAGATGTGCGAGCCTTAATCAGGGTTATGCAGCAACTGATGTTTACTAATAAAAATCTGGAAAAAATTGCTCATCTGGCTAAATTAAAAGAAATTAACCAAGGTGAAATCAAACGGATAGAATTACTGGAAGGATTAAAGGAAAATATATCCATCTCAGGAGGGAAAAATGATTTATTTTCTATTACTTATCAGTCAGGTGATCCGAAAAAAGCAAAAAATGTAGTACTTGCAGTGCTATCGGTGTTCTCAGAACAGACGCAAATGAGAACCATGGGAGATATGGGGGCAGCGCAACGTTTTATTGATGAGCAAATACAACAATATGAAAAGCGACTACTTGCCGCTGAACAAGCTCGTGAAGAATTCAGGAGGGTTAATTTTGGACTGCTTCCTGGAACAGAAAGTAGTCAGATGGCCCAGCTGAATGCCTTAAAAGTAAAACTGGATGAAGCAAAATTAATGTTAAATGAAGCTTTATCAAGAAAAAATATTTTACAGTCCCAGTTAGATGAAGCTTTAGATACTGATGAAGAGTGGGCTATTTCGAATTTAAGCCAAGAAGCTGTTACAGAAGATTCAAAAATTCAAGAACTGAAGTCGAATCGGACTGATCTTTTATTAAAGTATACTGAGAACCACCCCGCAATACTTGCCATTGACAGCATTATTAAACTTCTGGAAAAACGCAAGGCAGAAGAAAAAGAAAAAAACCCAGATTCAGGAGCTTCTGTTGATTCGATGGCGATGGTGAACCCTTATGTTCAATCATTAAAAATTGCTGTGAATGAGGCAGGCGCTGAGGTTGCGGCAATACAGTCCAGAGTCAATTCATTAACAAAACGATTGGATAAGCATAAGGATCAGCTGGATCAACGTTTAAAAATTGAAACAGCAATGCAGAATTTAAACAGGGATTACAATACAATAAAGACAAATTATATGAAATTGCTGGAAAGAAAAGAGCAAGCTTCTATGTCTGAAAAACTTGATCTTGAGGCAGCTTCGCTCAAACTTAAAGTTGTTGATCCGCCCAAGTTGCCGATAAGACCCGATTCGCCCAATAGAATGTTGCTTATTCCCATTGTGTTAGTTGCTGGGCTGGTTGTGGGGCTTGGTATTGCTTTCCTTCTATATTTTATCAAGCCGACTTATATGTCAACCAGGCAATTGCGAGTGGCCACAGGTTTGCCAGTTTTAGGAACGGTCTCAATGCAGGCTTTCGAGGATGATGCAGCTGCCAGTTCTGCTGTCTATCCCGCGTTAGTTGCTGTGGTTAGTTTAATAGCAATTTTCTTGATTCTGATGATTATCGAAATTTTAGCTGCTACTAATGAAACTATTTATGGATATGTTCAGAATATTTATTGGCAATTGAATACTCTTATTGGAGGCTAATGTGGGAATTATTGATGAAGCACTAAAAAAGGCAGATGATGAGGGACAAAATAATAACCTTAACAAGCTTGCAAAGATAAATACAGAACAAGGTGTTGGCAATAAAATAGCTTCCCCACAAGAGTTATCTAAAGTAAGACCAAAACAAAAGATAGCGAAAAAATCTGAAACTATTAAATTAGATTGGGATTTTATTAGCAGTCAGGGGTATTTGACTGCTAATACCGAACGCTTACAGATGGTTGAAGAATACAGAACTATTAAAAGGCCATTATTATCCAATGCATTTGGTACAAGATCGAAAGGAATTGAGCGAGCCAATTTAATTTTAGTCACGAGCAGTGTGCCTGGTGAAGGAAAAACTTTTTCTGCAATAAATTTGGCTTTAAGTATCGCTCAAGAACGTGATAAAGAAGTTTTGTTAATAGATGCAGATGTTGCAAAACCTTCGGTAGCAAATGCCTTAGGCATTGAAAACACACCAGGATTAATAGAGTATTTGGAATCAGATAATATGGACTTTTCAGAAGTTATCCGTAATACTGATTTAGATGGGTTTCGCGTGGTTCCAGCTGGAGATTGGCATAGTTATTCAACAGAATTGCTTGCAAGTAATAAAATGGCTGAGTTGGCCTCTGAACTCAGTCAACGATATTCAGATAGAATTGTTATTTTCGATTCCCCCCCATTGTTGGCTGCAACGCAAGGAGAGGTTTTAGCCAGTTTGGTAGGGCAGGTTGTGCTTGTTGTTGAAGCAGAAAGCACATTGCAGGCAACGGTAAAAGAAACCGTCAGTAAATTAGATAATTGCGATGTGGTGCTAGCGCTTCTTAATAAAACTAATCGCAGTTTTAACTTTGGTTCTTATGGCTATGGCTATGGCTATGGCTATGGCTATGGACAATATGGCCATTGACAAAAATAAAAATTATTCGGCTTTTATGGAATTATGCGAAAAACAATCATATGCCACCTATTGTTTCTGATTTCTATATTCTCATACCAAAATTATTCCTGGGCGCGCAATTGGCAGCTTGATCCTAGTCTCACAATACAGGAAACATATTCTGATAATGTCAGGTTAGCAACTTCAGGGCAAGAAATAAGTGCTTTTGTAACCGAAATCAGTCCAGGTATTTCATTTTCACGTCGAACAGCGAGAAATGAATTAGATTTAAATTATCGAATGCAGAATTATTTTAATGCGGGGGGAAATGATAGCTATGATTTATTTCATCAGTTTCAATTTGATTCAAAGACGGAATTTTCAAGAAATTTATTATTTTTGGATTTAAGCAGTTCTATTAGCCAGCAAAATGTGAGTGATATTCGTTCAGCAAATGACAATATTTCTGGTGGAAATAATAGAACAAATGTTACTCGATATGGATTTTCTCCTTACTGGACTCCTCGTTTTCATGGCTATGCAGATGGAGAGTTACGTTTTCGATATGAAAAACTTTCCACAGACCGGGATAGAAATGATTCTGCTTCCATAGCAAATACCAACATCATAACTACAAATTCAGCTTTGTCTGATTCTGAGACTATTGAAGAATCGATACACTTAAAAAGTGGTTGGCGTTTTTCAAGAGTTACCTGGGCTGTTAATTTTGTCAATCGTGAGCAGACAAGGGAGCGTGGGAATGATGTGGTTTTTCGTCATACAGACGGGTTAGTAAGAGTTCATCTAAATAGAGAATTTAGTTTATTTGCACAGGCAGGCTATAGCGATAACAGTTTTCAGGGTTTTAATAACAATAGAAACAGAAATGGTTTTTTTTATACCTTTGGAGGTGGCTGGAAGCCGAGTCGCTATTTTGGAATTGAAGCGGGTTTTGGTAACAATACTTTTGTTACACTTAAATTAAGTCCTACAAGGCATATGAAATGGGATGTCACTTATAGAAATAATGATATTGGGACAAATACAGGAAGTACATGGGAAAGCCATTTTGAGTGGAAAACCAGACGCGCTACATGGACGGCTAGTTATTCAGAAGAAACATCAACTGTTCAAAATTTGCTGTCTGACGCCAGACCTTTCACTCAGGTTGATGCAACTGGTCAGCCAGTGATTGACCCAGTAACCAATCAACCTTTCCAAAGAGATATTAGTCTACCTACTTTGGTCGATGAGGTTTTTATCAGCAAACGGGGAGAAATTTCTTTTTCATATCGAACTGGCAAAACCGACATCAATGCAAGGGTATTTAACGTAAAAAGAATTTTTCAAGTGTCAGGTAGAAAAGATGATGTATTTGGAGCTTCAGCAGATCTTGATTGGCGTTTCACCAGAAGAACAAGTTTTTTTGCTCGTTCTTCTTGGCAAAAAAGAGACAGGAAAGGTTCTTCATTATTAGGAAGTGCAACTAACATTACCAGTACTGTCAATAATTCTTCAAATTTTTCTGATAATCGATTTGATTTTTCGCTTGGTTTGATTAGAAGAATTCCTTTTCGCGTTGGCAAAAATTCACGAATGAATGCACGTATTGAATATCGTTTTTTAAATCAAACCTCTGATAGCGAATTTAACGAATTCCAGGAAAATAGAATCAGTGCCAGTTTACAAATGAGTCTGTAATAAATATCAGCCTTTTGTATTTACTGCGTAATGGTCATCAATCAAGGTTTGAACGAGTGCAGTCTATATTTATTTGATAAATCTACTAGGATTAGTTGTAAATTGTTAAAAAATTACAACTAAAAATTTAATGTATAACAAATTCTACAATTTAACCAAAAAACCATTCCAGCTGAATGCTGATCCAGATTTCTTTTTTGGCAGTAAGATTCATAGTCGGGCATTAGCTTACATGAATTACGGATTAACTCAGGGAGAAGGGTTTGTTGTTGTAACAGGAGAACCAGGATTAGGTAAAACCATGTTGGTTAGACAATTGGTTCATAATCTGAATACTGAAAATATAGTTATCGGAGTCATGGTGACTTCCCATGTGGACTCTGATGAAACCATCAAAATTGTAGCGGCTACTTTCGGTATTCGTTATGAGGGAGATGATAAGACCACCACTTTGGAACAAATTAAAGATTATTTTATTGATCAGGTTCAACAAGGCAAAAGGGTTCTTTTAATTGTTGACGAAGCACAGCATCTTCCTAAAGGAGCACTTGAAGAATTACGGATGTTGGCTGATTTTGTTGTTGATGGCATTATTCCCTTTCAGGTGTTTTTAGTTGGGCAAAAAGAGCTGGCTCAAACTTTGTATAGTCCAGATATGGACCAATTCAGACAGCGTATTGTTGCAACATTTCAGCTTAAAGCTTTAACTGAAGAAGAAACCAAAGTTTATATTCTTTTTCGATTGGAAAAAGCGGGTTGGAATCATAAGCCTGAGTTTGAAGATGCTGTATTTCAGGATATTTTTATTTTTACTGAAGGCATACCTCGTAAAATAAATACATTTTGTGACAGATTATTATTGTACGGATACTTGGAAGAACTCGAAATCTTCAAACCCAGTGATATTGAAAAAGTTGTGAAAGAAATTCTTGAAGAAGTTCCGCAACCCGCTGCTCAAACTGAAAATATTACTTCTCCCATTGATTTCTCTGATCAATTGCCTATTGATAGTTCTTTGGCAGAGCGGGTTCGTTACTTGGAAAATAACCTGACTAGTTTGCAAAATATAGTGAATAAAGAGCGGGCTTTATTACGTAAAGCCATTTTAATTCAGCTTGATATGGAAGATGTCTTCAATAAGGATTGATTTGTATCATCTAAATTTCTCTTTCTCCTCCTTAATGTATCTATTTATAAGATAAAAAAACGCTAAATGAAACCCAAAAATGCAATGACAGTCGATGTGGAAGATTATTTCCAGGTATCAGCTTTTGAACCTTATATCGATAAAAAGCAATGGGATAGTTTGCCTCACAGGGTAGAAAACAATACCAATCGTATTCTGGATTTGTTCAGCCAAAATGATATAAAGGCTACTTTTTTCACATTGGGTTGGGTTGCCGAACGTTATCCATCTTTAATCAAAAGAATTGTTAGTGACGGGCATGAGTTGGCCAGCCATGGCTATGAGCATATAAGAGTAACAGAACAAACGCAGATTGAATTTCGTGAAGACATCACTAGAACGAAAAAATTACTGGAAGATTTTTCTGGTCATGAAGTTAAAGGATATCGGGCTGCCAGTTATTCGATTGTTTCAAAGAATCTTTGGGCGTTAGATGTCCTGCAAGAGGCGGGCTATCAATATAGTTCCAGTATCTATCCGGTTAAGCATGATTTATATGGTATTCCTGATGCTCCGAGATTTATGTATCAACCCATAGATAACAAAGACTTTAAAGAAATACCAATTACTACGCTAAGAATTTTTGAAAAAAACCTGCCTTGTGGTGGAGGAGGGTTTTTTAGGCTATATCCCTATTTTTTTTCAAAATGGGCATTCAAAACTATTAATTTGAAAGAAAAACAATCTGGAATTTTTTATTTTCATCCGTGGGAAATTGATCCGGGCCAGCCAAGGCAGAAACAACTCTCTTTTAAAACCAAGTTTCGTCATTACTTGAATCTTTCAAAAATGGAGAATCGTATTTCTAGTCTTTTGCAAGATTTTGAATGGGACACTATGGCCGCGATATTTCTTAAAAAATAAAATATTTCAATTTACAGGGTTAGAATTTAATGATCAAAAGACTCGATTCATCGTCCTTTGAAAGATGGGACAACTATGTCCGGCAGTCTGAGCAAGGAACTTTTTTCCATTTGTCAGGGTGGAAACAACTTGTTGAAAAAGTTTTTTCACATTCAACGTATTATCTTTATGTTGAAGAAAATGGAAAAATAACTGGAGTTTTACCTTTAGTCCATGTAAAAAGTTTGTTGTTTGGCAATGCGTTAGTTTCAAATGCATTTTGTGTATATGGAGGAATTATTGCCGATGATGATGCAACTTTTCAGAAGTTAGATAAGGAAGCCTGCCGATTAGCGGGCGAGTTAGGTGTCGATCATTTGGAAATGAGAAATCAAGTACAAATGACACCGGATAGACCTTTCAAAGATTTGTATGTTACTTTTCGGAAGGAATTGGACCCAGAAGAAGAAAAAAATCTGCAAGCAATACCAAGAAAACAGAGGGCAATGGTCAGAAAGGGTATTAAAGCGGGCCTAATAAGCGTTGTGGATGAAAATATTGACCGTTTCTTTTCAGCATATTCAGAAAGTGTTAGAAATTTAGGTACACCGGTCTTACCAAAAAAATATTTTCAAGCATTAAAAGATATTTTTAAAGATCAATGCGAAATTTTAACGATTGAGCATAATGGTAAATTAGTAAGCAGTGTCATGAATTTTTATTTTCGAGATCAGGTTTTACCTTATTACGGTGGTGGAACAGAACAGGCCAGAGCGGTTAAGGCTAATGATTTTATGTATTGGGAAGTGATGCGACGTGCTGTAGCGAAAGGTATTAAGATTTTTGATTTTGGCAGAAGCAAAATTGGTACAGGGTCTTATAAATTTAAAAGACACTGGGGCTTTGAACCAGAGCCATTGTATTACGAATTTCATTTGGTTAATACTGATGCGCTTCCTGATATTAATCCCTTGAATCCAAAATATCAGATGTTTATTTCTGCATGGAAGCGATTACCGCTTGCCGTGAGTCAAACAATTGGTCCTTGGTTGGCTAAAGATTTAGCATAATTTTGAATCAAATATACGAAACAAAATCACCGCTCATCGCCCATGTCATTTATCAATTAGGGGTTGGTGGGCTGGAAAATGGCGTTGTTAACTTAATTAACAACATGCCTTCAGATAAATACCGGCATGCAATTATCTGTTTGACGACCAGCACAGATTTCCAATCCAGGCTTAATCGAGATAATGTTGACATTTACCAGTTACACAAACAACCTGGCCAGGATTGGATGTCTTTTGTCAGGTTATATCGATTGTTAAAGGAAATTCAACCGTCAATTTTTCATACTCGTAATCTGGGTGCTATTGAATATCAGATTCCTGCATTTCTTGCTCATATAAAATTTAGAGTTCACGGGGAACATGGCTGGGATGTGTTTGATCCTCGCGGGGAAAACAAAAAATACCAATGGATTAGGCGGGTTCTGAATTTATTTATTCACCGATTTGTCCCGCTGTCCAAGGAATTGGAAGAATATTTATTACATAAGGTTGGAATTTCTCCTAAAAAAATTTCAAGAATTTGCAATGGCGTTGATACTAATATTTTTTATCCTTCTAATGGTAAAAAACAGCCTTTAGTGGATTGTCCCTTTGCCTTTAACAAGCAAGAAATTTATATTGGTTGTGTAGGCAGAATGCATGGTGTTAAGGATCAACTAACATTAGTGCGTGCATTTATAAAAGTACTTAAGGATTTTCCTGAACTTAAAAAAAAGGCGAGATTGATTCTTATTGGGGAAGGACCTTTGAGGCTAAAAGCTGAACAATTATTGGCAGATGAAAATTTACAGGAGATTGTTTGGTTGCCGGGAAAAAGGGACGATATTGCTGATATTATGCGATGCTTGGATATTTTTGTTTTACCCTCTGCTGCCGAAGGTATTTCCAATACTATCCTAGAGGCAATGGCAACAGGATTACCAGTTATTGCGACTAATGTTGGAGGTAATCCTGAATTAGTCATTGAAGGAGAAACAGGTAGTTTGGTGGAAAAGCAAAACCCTATAATGATGGCACAATGCCTTGCAAACTATCTAGAGAATAATATGATGCGCGAGCAGCAGGGCCACAATGCCCGGCAGCGGGTTATGGAACAGTTCTCATTAAATAAAATGGTTACTTCCTACCTCGAAGTTTATGATTCAGCAGCGACAAAAAATAAATAAGCTATGTGTGGAATAACGGGAATTTTTGATCTAAAGGGAAAGCGTGAAATTAATCGTGAGTTGCTTTCAAAAATGAATGAAACTCAATTCCATCGAGGTCCAGATGAGGGTGGAATCCATACAGAAGCTGGTTTAGGGCTGGCTCATCGGCGTCTGTCGATTATTGATTTATCGCATGGCCAGCAACCAATGGTAAGTCAAGATGGAAATGCAATTTTGACATATAACGGCGAGGTATATAATTTTCCTGAATTGAGGGCTGAACTCGAAAAACTTGGTTATGTGTTTAATACCCATTGTGACACAGAGGTTATTTTGTATGCGTGGCAAGCGTGGGGTGAAAGGTGTGTTGATCGATTAAGAGGGATGTTTGCTTTTGCAATTTGGGATAGAATGAAAGATGTTCTTTTTTTAGCCAGAGACAGACTGGGAATTAAGCCATTATTTTATACTGAACTTACCAATGGGCATTTTATTTTTGGCTCGGAATTAAAGTCATTAGTTGCCCATCCTGAATTTTCTAAAGAGCTGGAACCTACTGCCATTGAAGAGTACTTTGGATTTGGTTATATACCTGATCCAAAAACGATTTACAAAAATGTATATAAGTTGGAACCTGGTTATTCTCTAACGATAAAGCGCGGCAAAAAAGGTTTGATTGCCAGAAAATATTGGGATGTTAATTTTTCTGTCAATAAGCATGGAGAAGAAAATCAAATTCAGGATGAGTTAATTGAGCGGCTTCAGGAAGCAGTAAAAATTCGTATGGTTGCCGATGTGCCTCTTGGTGCTTTCCTTTCAGGGGGCGTTGATTCCAGTGCGGTCGTTGCTATGATGGCCCAGCATTCTCAGGATCCAGTGAATACTTGTTCAATTTCATTTGGTGACCCCGAATTTAATGAGTCACAATTTGCTGAAAAGGTAGCGCAACAATACCATACTAAACATCGAGTAGAGCAGGTTGATCCTGATGACTATAGTTTGATCGATAAGTTGTCCAGTTTATATGATGAGCCATATGCTGATAGTTCTGCGCTTCCTACTTATCGAGTCTGCGAGTTGGCAAAAAAACAGGTGACTGTGGTGCTTTCTGGTGATGGGGGTGATGAAAACCTTGCGGGTTATCGGCGATATCGCTGGCATACCTATGAAGAGCAGATGCGGTCCTGGCTGCCAAATACCATCAGGCAGCCAGTCTTTGGAGCATTAGGGAAAATTTATCCAAAGGCTGATTGGGCGCCAAAGATTTTTCGTGCTAAATCTACATTTCAGTCCATTGCTCGTGATTCAGTTGCGGGTTATTTTCACAGTGTATCAATTTCGACTGATGATCTGCGAAAGCAATTATTCAGCCCATCTTTGAAAAATCAGCTGCAAGGATATCAAGCTGTTGAAGTATTTAGAAGACATAGTGAAAAAGCACCTGTTAACGATCCGCTTTCTTTGGTGCAGTACCTGGATATCAAAACCTATCTTCCTGGAGATATTTTAACTAAGGTAGATCGGGCTAGTATGGCGCACTCACTAGAGGTCAGAGTTCCGCTTCTTGATCACCAGCTTGTGGAGTGGATGGCCGGATTAAGGCCGGAATTAAAGCTGCATGGGAAGGAGGGAAAATATATTTTTAAAAAATCACTGGAAAAATATTTGCCCGAGGATATTTTGTATCGGCCTAAAATGGGTTTTTCAATCCCCTTGTCGTCTTGGTTTAGAGGTCCCTTAAAGGAACGAGTTCGGGAATCGTTACTGGGTGCTGCGATGAGTGATAGTAATTTGTTCGATCAAAAGTTTTTAAGAAAAATGGTTGACCAACATCAGGCAGGCGTCAAAGATTATAGTGCACCTATTTGGAGTTTGTTGATGTTTGAATCATTTTTAAGGAGTGCAAGCTAAGCAGCACTTTTGCTTGCTTCCCAGCGGGTTTTGCTTTTGTATAGCAGATGCGGTATTAGAAGTTTCAAAGGCATTCTCAAATAATGTGACCGAATATAAAGAAGCCATCTGGCAAATCGAACTGTAAGTCTAGGAAAATCTGGATGTTCAGGTAAGATTGCTAAAGGAACTAAAATATCCATTAAAATAACAGTAGGAAAGGAAACGCCGCTAATTTTCTTGGAATTTTTTAACTCATTGGCAGTGATTTTTGTCCCAAGCAGCTTTTGTGTGAAATAAAGCGTATAAAAAAGTGGTCGCTGTAAATCCAATTCGCCTGCACGAACTATCAATTTATTAACAAAATCGTTCTCTTTTTTGCAAAAGTGAGTGATAAGTTGATCAAGATCAATTAGATCTTTCAGCTTGTTATCCAGATCCGAATCATAAAAAAGATGCGTTGCGCTATGCAATGTCATGTCATAAGAAGAAAGAGTTTTAAAACCATTTTCGTTTGAGGCAACTGTTTCTGCCAGAAGTTTTTGTGGATCAGGGTTTAAGCGGCTGGTTGGCGGTATAATTGTGTGGTGGATATCAACTTCTATGGTGCGTGCGATATGTCTAAGTGGTGGAATTTCATGCGACCATTCTCGGTAATATTTCTGATCATAATCGTCCATTTTCATTGATTTCCAGCTCTGCTTGAGTAGCATATCTTCAATCATTTCAATTTTTTCTTTTTTGACCAGGATATCTATATCGGCAAACATTCTGGCTTCTGAAAAAGGCAGCTGCGCAATGAGATAAGCGCCGCCCTTTAGAGCAATAATATCAGTGCCAATACCATTTAATGCATGGTGAAGTCGATCTAGCTCCCAAAGTGCAGTTTGTTTTCTATATTCAACGATTGTTTGTGCGGCATTGATATTGTCTTTTACTTTTGATGGGGCATCATCAAAAATGTTTTTTAGTTTTAGTAGCCAACCAATATGAGCGAGAATATTAGCGTTTCTAGCTATTCTCAGCAGCAAGGACCACTGTTGCTTGGTGTATGAGTTAGAAATTTCCGGGTTTTGCAGGAAATTAAATATAAAGTTTTTTTCGGAATGAAAATTATCAGACATTATCAGCCAGGGTGTCGAGTATGGAAATAGCGGAATTGAGAGTACTAAATGTCAAATTATAGCAATCGCAATTATCAACCATTCTGGTCACTGTTTTGAAACCCACTTCACTTTGAATTTCATAATTAAACGCGTTTGAAGCTAATTTCATCTGCGAAAAGGATTTATCCAAAGGCATTAAAGTGGTTTTTGAGCTTGATTGATATCTTGGAAAAATAATCCAACGGGGTGTTCCTGGTTTATGCTGTTGTTCAATTGCCGAAGTTGGTGATCTTAAATGTCCAATGGTTCCCTTACGGGTATTGTGAAATAGCGGTCCGATAAATGTGTCAGGAGAAAAATCACGAATAATTTGGATGGATTCATTTTTTAATGGGGTTGGTCTGGGAATTGGGATAATTTTCCCATCGCTAGGGTGAATAATGCAAAATTCATCAGATAAAAAACGCCAGCCGGAGTGGCTTAGTGCCGCTGCAAGGGTGCTTTTCCCGGAACCGGGCAGAGCTGGAAGAATTAAAGATTTGTTGTTTTTTTCAAGAACAGCGGCATGGAGTAATAGAAAATTTTGTGCGTTACGGGCGATACACCAATTAAACCCCCACTCAAATAAGGGAGTTGCATGAGAAACAGAAAAAGGACTGAAAGGGAATAAGCCATCAATGCTGAAATTAATTTGCGGTTTTATCCAGCGACGATGATTTGATGGAGAAAACATATCAATGTGAAAATCAACAATTTGATTTTTGACTGAGCAGGTTGAAAAGTCCTGGTAAAGGTCACGAAGATTACTCACTAATTGGTGGTTACGGGTACGAAGGCGTACTGAAAATGGCCCGACAAGTAATATTATTCCATTATTACTTGATGCTTTTTTAAGCAGTTCGGGTACTGAATAGTGACTCAATTTCATTCTTTGAATGGTTCTATTAGACCAAGTATTTCAAAATCTTTTACCAGTCGCTGCAGCCGGACAGTTAACTCAGATGGGGTTTCGACCTCGTAAAGCTTATTAATTTGATCGGCTAGATCGTTCAGCGAAACAGGGTGTTGCTGAATGATCAGTAATGCCGCTATTCCAATATCATTAAGCTGGTGTGTTTCTCCGGATTTTGAATGAAAAACAATTGCACTATCTTGCCGCTGCTTAATAAGCAAGGTGGTATTTTGGGGAACGCTCCATTTACGAGATTGGATTTGTTTCTTCACTTCATGCATAAAGGACTAAAAACTTATCTCCAATAATTCAAGTTTAAGAAATGACAATAACTGAAGTAAAAGTAAAGTGTAGATTACCTTGCTTAAATTCGCAATCAACTATTGGATACAGGAATTGAGAGGGGGTTTAACAAAAACCGAATCGCTGCTGAAAAGGTTTCAATCCGCTGCAAATAAAGGCAGCGAATTGATGGTTACAGGGTGGAAAACTTACTGCTGTTATACTTTTATTTTGTGTCAAATACAAATTATCCAGTAATTGACGCCATGCAAGATGTTGTTGCGAAAGGAAATGTACCATCACCTGGTGCACTTCCATAAACCGGTGGGCTGTAAGGCTTGCCATCAGCATTAACATAGCATAAAACTGCGCAATCAGTTTGTTCTTCTGTAACTCTGTATGTCTTTGTGCCAGATTGATTAACCATGCGTACTGATCCCTGTGCATTCGTATAATAGGTCATAGACATGTTGTTTTCTTCAACATTGTACCATCGAGCGATTGATCCATCTGGATATGGGGAGTTAGGATCCAAAAATACGGCAAGAGTTTCCGGGGTAGCCCCGGGAGCCACATTAATTTCCTCAAGAACACGTCCCGTTGTCAAAACCCTAACATAGGATATTGTTTCTGATTGACCGTTTTCCAGGAGGGTTACTGGTTTACTGTCCGGGTTGTTTTTAAGAAAATTCTGGGTATTAACAACACAGGCAGTAGCACTAGTAGCAGCAAATGCGGCGCCGCTTCGTAATGTTAGGACCAATGGCACTGCAGTGGCGGAACCTTTAATTATAGCCCTTCGTTTTGGCGATAGGGTATTATCTTTCTGATGTTTTTTTATTGAACTCATTTTTGATTACTCCGAATCCTAGTTTTATTCACTAGGTCTATTATACGCTATAATGATCAAATAATAAACCACCTTGTTTCTTGATAAGCGTAAATGAAGACGTCAACATAAAGTCAGTTTTTAAATTAATTATTTAAGATTAATGAGAATAATAAAGAAATCACTTTAAAACATTGCACTAAGGTACATTTAAGAATGGTGCTTAAAAAGCAATTTCAAAACAATAGGATAAGTACCCATTATTATTAAATGGAGGCATCATTCTAAGGCCTTGCATTATAAAAATATTTAATATTTTAGTATCCTTAAATAAAGGGATTGATAATTTAAGCTAGCTAAGGGGGGGGGTGAATGTATTTTGATAGCTTTTTCTAGGTAAGAAAAATTATTGATTCATTATTCATTTATTTATACGTTGTTATTCTAATATTCGCCAAGCTATTTTTCTAAAGTCAAAAAAACGATACATTTAATGCTAGACAAAAGTCATAGTCTCTCCATCGGTATAGTTGGTCCTTTCCCGCCGCCATTTGGTGGTATGGCCAATCAGGCAAAGCAGTTAGTTGAACTACTGAGAAATGAAAATATTGAGGTTGTATTTGTTCAAAATAATGCACCATATCAGCCTGCAGTCGTTGGAAGAATCAAAGGTCTGAGGGCACTTTTTCGTATTATTCCTTTTTTTTTAAAGGTTTGGGATTTATCAAAAACAGTTGATGTAGTGCATGTTTTTTCAAACTCTGGGTGGGCTTGGCAATTGTTTTCCGCGCCAGTTATTTGGGCGGGGTGGATCAGAAAAAAGCCTGTTATAGTTAATTACAGGGGGGGGGAGGCACGACAATATCTTAGTAAATCGATCCATTGGGTTCGCCCAACTTTACGAAAGGCTGAAAAAATAATTGTTCCTTCGGGGTATTTACAAAAAATTTTTTCGGAGTTTAATTTTGAAAGTGAGATCATCCCTAATATTATAAATTTGGATAGATTTACCCCAAAAGAAAATAGCCAATTCCAATTTCGCTTAATGGTTGCTCGAAATCTGGAAAGCATTTATGGGATAGACAGTGCCATTCGTGCCGTGAAATATTTAAAAAAAACATATCCGCACGTTCGTTTGTTTATTGCGGGAAGTGGGCCGCAAGAAAAACAATTATTGTCTTTAGTAAAAGAGTTGGATTTAGAGGGAAACATTAAGTTTGTAGGGAAAATCACACCAGATGAAATGGTGAGACTTTTTCATTCTTCGGATATTATGTTGAATCCAAGCTTAGTGGACAATATGCCAAATGCAATTTTGGAATCAATGGCCTGTGGAGTGCCGGTAGTGACAACGAGTGCTGGTGGTATTCCGTATATTACGGAAAATAATGTTACCGCATTGTTAGTCGAGATTGGTCAACCAGAAGCAATGGCAAATGCGGTGTTTAAACTTTATCAGGATAAAAATTTATACAATGCACTTGCCAAAAATGGCATTGAAGAAGTCAAAAAATATTCCTGGCATGAGGTTAAACACCAATGGATTGATTTATACCATCAGTTATCAAATAAAAAATGAGTTTATATACACGGCTAGTTTCAAATGTAATTTTTCCTTTGCATGAATATATAAAAAAGCATGACTCAGTCACTGTTAGAAAAGAACTGGAAAAATCACAGTGGTTTTCATCTGGAGAAATTGAACAAATTCAAATAACGAAGCTAAAAGATTTTTTGACAATTGTGGGTCGTGATGTGCCTTACTATCGAGAAATTTTTGAGGCTACAGGGCTTGAACCATCAAACATTACGAACCTGAATGAGTTAACCAAAATTCCATTGTTTGGTAAAAAAGAAATACGTTCAAATACTGAGCGCTTAAAATCAGATAATGCCGAGAGCTTAGCCCGGTATAATACTGGTGGATCAAGTGGCGAACCTTTAATTTTTTTTATTGGTAAGGACAGGGTTACACATGACGTGGCCGCGAAATGGAGAGCTACCAGATGGTGGGGTGTCGATATTGGTGATCCGGAAATTGTAATCTGGGGTTCACCTGTCGAACTTGGATCCCAAGACAAAATTAAAATGTTGAGGGATAAAGTTATCCGCAGCCATTTGGTGCCGGCTTTTGAAATGTCAAAAAAAAATCTTGATGGTTTTATTCAACAAATTAAAACCATCAAGCCAAAAATGCTTTTCGGATATCCATCCGCTCTTGCACATATTGCAAGTCACGCTGAAAAAAAAGGTGTAACATTTAGCGAATTGGATATTAAAGTCGCGTTTGTTACTTCAGAAAAATTGTATGATCATCAGCGCGAAATAATTGAGCGCATGTTTGCTTGCCCTGTGGCAAATGGCTACGGAGGCAGGGATGCTGGCTTTATTGCGCATCAATGTCCATCGGGATCGATGCATATTTCTGCTGAAGATATTATCGTTGAAATTATTGATGGTGAAGGGAATGTGCTCCCAAAAGGTGAGAGTGGAGAAGTTGTGGTTACTCATCTCGCTACCCAGGATTTTCCTTTTATAAGATATCGTACCGGTGATATTGGTGTTTTATCAGATGATACTTGTTCGTGTGGGCGAGGTTTGCCTATACTTAAAGAAATTCAAGGCAGGACAACTGATTTTGTTGTCGCACAGGATGGTACTATATTACATGGTTTGGCATTAATTTATGTGCTTAGGGATTTGGAAGGGATTGCCGCATTTAAAATTATTCAAGAAAGCAAGGATAAGATAATTGTCCAGATTGTAAAGAATAATGAATTTAACCCCAAACAACTAGATTATATTAAACAAGAGTTTAAAAAACGTTTAGGTAAAAAAATAGAAGTTATATTTGAATACCTGAACGAAATTAAAAAAGAAAAATCGGGTAAGTTCAGGTACGTGATTAGTAAAGTTACTATTTAGAGAGGCGAGTATTTTACATGGGATTTGTAGCGGGTTGGGTTGGCAGTAATTTGGGAGCTATTGAGTTATCAACTAAGATGACTGAATATGCACCTAAACAATATAGAAACAAAGTCAAAACATTGGCGACATCATTTTCTGTTTGTTCAGCAACAGAAAATCACATTACCGAATTAGGACAATGTATTTTTATTGGTTACGGAGGTGGGTTAAATGAAAGGGATGATTTAACAAAGATAGCCAAAGACTATTTGGAAAATGGCGATCAGTTCATTAATAATGTCAAAGGAGATTTCTCATTAATTATTATTGACACTGAAAACAAAAAACTATTGCTTGCTATTGATCCTTTAGGCCACAGAAATTTATATTTTGCTGAGACGCCTAATGGTTTGGTTTTTAGTTCTACAGCCGATGCAGTTATTGCCCATCCCGAGGTAAATAACAACATTTTTTTGCAATCTATTTATGATTATGTTTATTTTCATCACTGCCCTAGCCCCAACACAATTTATGAATCAGTAAAAAAACTGGAAGGTGGGCAGCAACTGGTTTTCCAAGCAGGGAAAATGAGTTTAAATCGCTATTGGGTTCCCACATTTTCAGAAACAATGGATTTTTCCCTTTCAGATGCCAGTAAAGAACTCCAAGAAACGCTTTTTCGATCTGTTAAGCGATTATCCAGTAGTGCGGGGCAAACGGGTGCCTTTCTTAGTGGTGGATTAGATAGTTCAAGTGTAGCTGGTGCACTTGCCAAAGTGTATCCGGATCAAGCCAACACTTTTTCAATGGGGTTTCCTGTTGAAGGATATGATGAGATCTCTTTTGCTCGCATTGCTTCAGAGAATTTCAAAACAATTCAACATGAATACTATGTAACAGCGGAAGATACGGTTGCTGCAATTCCTGATATTGCCGCTTACTACGATGAGCCATTCGGAAATTCATCTGCTTTAGCTGCTTTTTATTGCGCTAAGTTAGCAAAAGATAATGGTATAGACGTTTTGTTAGCAGGGGATGGCGGTGATGAGCTTTTTGCTGGAAATGAGCGTTACGCAAGACAACTGCTTTTTGAGAAATATTTTTCTGTTCCTGCTCCATTTAGGCAACTATTGAAATCTTTCCTAACAAAAGCACCTGAAGTTGTTTCTAATAACAATCTGATTTTCAAGGCTAAACGATACATTGAGCAGGCTGAGACACCTTTGCCTGATCGATTGCAAGATTACAATTTTCTGCATAGGCATCAAGCAGAAGAGATTTTCCAGGCAGATTTTTTATCTCACATAGTTACTAGCCAACCACTTGAAAGTTTGCGCGATAGCTATCGGCGTCCAGAAAATGCGACATCTTTAAATAGAATGCTGTATATGGACTGGAAAACTACTTTACATGACAATGATTTAGTTAAAGTCAACAAAATGTGCGAAATGGCTGGTGTTGAAGTTCATTATCCTCTGCTGGATCATGAAGTGCTTAAGTTATCACTTAAAATTCCTTCATCAATTAAAATGAAAGGACAAAAATTACGCTGGTTTTATAAGCATGCGATGAATGGTTTTTTGCCCGATGAAATTCTAAATAAATCCAAGCATGGTTTTGGGTTGCCATTTGGAATTTGGTTAAAAGACTTTCAGCCATTGAAAGAGTTAGCTTATGACAGCATCAATAGTTTAAAAAAACGGTCTTATTTTGTCCCGGATTTTCTAGATCATTCGATTAAGATGCATCAAAGTATTCATGCGGCATATTATGGCGAATTGATATGGATTTTAATGATGCTTGAGTTATGGATGCAGGCAAAGAAAATTTAGATTAGAAATGAAGCACATAGTACGTTCCACGTTAAAGCACTTGTCTACAATTTCATCAGGGATCGGAAAACAGAAAAAGCTTTTAATATTAATTTATCACCGGGTTTTGGATGAGCCTGATTTCATGCGACCCGGTGAAGTTGATAAGAACGTATTTACGTGGCATATGGAGCTGATGTCGCGTTATTTTAACGTGCTTTCTTTAAAGGATGCACTCAAAAAAGCCGATGAAGATAATCTTCCTCCCCGAGCAGTTTGTATTACCTTCGATGATGGTTATGCCGATAATTATTTATATGCACTGCCTATATTGAATAAATTCGGTTTGGAAGCAACCTTCTTCATTGCAGATGGATTTTTAGACGGTGGAATCATGTGGAATGATTGCGTTATTGAAGGGGTGAGAAATGTTCAGGGAGATAAGCTCGATTTAAGGGATTTTAAATTAGGAGATTTTGATATTTCGAATGATGAAAAAAAAGCTAGGGTAGCTGAAACAATTCTTAAAACTATAAAACATTGCGAGCCAAACCAAAGGAAAGAATATGCCGAATATTTTTTTTCGTTTATTCCAAAAAGTGCATCTGAAATAATGCTTACGACAGGACAACTAAGGAAGTTACATGAAAGTGGTATGGAAATTGGTGGGCATACAAAAACTCATCCAATTTTAGCAACACTTACTGATGCACAAGCAAACGTAGAGATCAAAGACAACAAGCAGGTTTTGGAAGGTATTTTAGAAACACAAATTAACTTTTTTGCTTATCCAAATGGTAAGCCGGAACATGATTATTTGCCTGAGCATGTGCAAATGGTTAAAGCCAATAATTATCAGGCTGCTCTCTCAACACTGTGGGGAGTAATGGATAATAACTCTGATCGATTGCAGTTGCCGAGATTTACACCTTGGGATTCTGTTCCAGAGAAATTTATGCTGCGTATTGCAAATAGTTATCTAAGCAAATAATAAACAGGTCACAAAATTGCGCGATATTCTAATTACGGCCCTGGTGTTTGGTTCGATACCCTATATTTTTAAACGTCCATGGATTGGAATTATAGTTTGGTCGTGGCTCAGTTATATGAATCCTCATCGCTTGGCGTTTGGATTTGCTTTTGATATGCCGTTTGCGCAGATAGTGGCTATTGCTACATTTGCATCGCTTCTATTTTCAAAAGAAAAAAGAAGCTTTCCCAAACATTGGCTTTTACCAGTATGGATAATTTTTATTGTATGGATGGGAATATCAACATTTTTTGCATATTTTCCAGATGATGCATGGATTCAATATAAAAAGATTATTAAAATTCAGATGGTAACGTTTTTGGTATTATTATTAATTGATGATATGGAAAAAATGAGGTATCTAATATGGACTATCGTTTTATCCATAGGATTTTATAGTATTAAAGGCGGCATTTATACTATTGTGACAGCCGGAGGTGGAAGAGTTTGGGGTCCCCCAGGGGGGTTTATTGAAGATAATAATGCCCTGGCTGTTGCAATATTAATGACCATTCCGTTGATGATGTTTCTGTATCAAACATCAGAGAATGGCTGGGTCAAAAAGGGGATGATAGTAGCAATTATTTTGAGCTTATTTACCGTTTTGGGAAGTCAATCCAGAGGGGCTTTAATTGCTATATTAAGTGTAGGTTTTTTTTATTGGAAAGAAAGTAGTAGTAAAATGGCTTCTGGTTTTCTGATAATAATATTTGCAGGAGTTCTTTTGGCTTTTATGCCTGAGAGTTGGTATAAACGGATGGAAACCATTGAAACGTATCAGAATGACAGCTCTGCAATGGGGAGGCTGAATGCATGGGAGTATGCCTTTAATGCCGCTAATGACAATTTTTCTGGAGTAGGGTTAGATGCTTGGAGTTATGATACTTTTTTGATTTATGCACCCAACCCGGAAGCTGTTCATGCTGCTCACAGTATTTATTTCAGTGTGCTTGCTGATCATGGCTGGGTAGGTTTATTTCTTTTTTTATTAATATTTTGTGGGGTATGGAAAACATTATCAAATATAATAAAAGAAACTAAGAAGAAGGAAGCAGCTCGTGATATTTATTTGCTTGCCAAGCTATTGAAAGTTAGTTTAATAGCATATTTTTCTGGGGGAGCTTTTCTGAGTTTGTCTTATTTTGATTTGCCATGGAATATAGTTGCTATTGTAATTTTGATAAATGAATATTCAAAACAACTAGAAAAAAAAGGTGTTTTCTTGAAAATTATGGATAAAAGTTAGGTGAAGGGTTAATTAAGAGCAAAATTGGAATTTCAAAATAAACAGGTGAATTCGACTTTACTATTTGTCTATCTATTCATTTTGCAATGCAATGAACGCTTGATTGATTGTGGTAATTATTGTAGTAACTTATTGTTATTTATTAAACTATGAATTTATGAGTATTTTTAAATGCGCAGAATTGTAGGGTGTATTTTGTTAAGGGTTTATTTTGTCAGATCAAAACATAAATAAAGGTATTGCAAGAGGGGCCATATGGATGGTAGCTCTTAAAT
Source organism: Lysobacterales bacterium (assembly GCA_026990095.1). Taxonomy (GTDB): domain Bacteria; phylum Pseudomonadota; class Gammaproteobacteria; order Xanthomonadales; family Marinicellaceae; genus NORP309. Next base: position 10,782 of record JALSIL010000475.1, on the reverse strand, counting down.
TCAGTATAAAAGGGATCAGTGTAATTAGCACTATGATTTTAGCTCGTTTATTGACGCCTGATGATTTTGGTTTGATGGCATTAGCCTCAGCTGTTTATGCGATGGTCAATATTATAAGAGAATTTGGTTTTGATACAGCTTTAATACAGAACCAAAGAGCAGGTAGAACACATTATGATACCGCATGGACAATGGAGGTCATTTTTGCAATAACCGCAGCGTCAATTATTATGTCGGTTTCAGATATTACTGCAGATTTTTATGGGGATGAACGATTATCTGATGTTTTAAAAATGATGGCTGTAATTATTTTTATAAATGGTTTTAATAATATTGGTGTTGTAGAGTTCAGAAAAAAGCTAAGTTTCAATAAAGAATATCTTTATCAGGTTTTAATTAAAATTTCAGGATTTATTGTGACTATACCGATAGCATGGTATTGGAGAAGTTATTGGGCGTTATTGTTGGGTATGCTATCGAGTAATATAACCTCTTTGTTGTTAAGTTATATTATGCAAAATTATCGACCTAAACTGTCACTTGTTGCTATAAAAGATTTGTTTAGTTTTTCTTTTTGGCTGTTTCTTAATAATATTTTATTTTTTATAAATAACTATAGCCAGAACTTTATTTTGGCCAAATTTGTTGGGAGTAGAGGTTTAGGTGTTTATTCAGTTTCAAATGAGATAGCAACAATTACAACGACAGAGATAATTGCTCCAATTAATCGTGCAGCTTATCCTGGGTATTCAAAGTTATCGCATAATAAGGACGAATTAAAAAAAACATATTTAAAAACTTTATCCTATATTGCTTTGATAGCTTTCCCTAGTGCATTTGGGATTTTTGGAATTGCTCCTTTTCTGGTTCCAGTTATGTTAGGAGATAATTGGGTGGATGCTATTTTTATTATACAGATAATATCTTTGGCTAGCGCTTTTGAGGCTTTGAATACAAATTCAAGCTATATTTACTTAGCTTTAGCAAAACAAAAAATAACAACAAAATTACTATGCTTAAGGATATTTATATATTTGCCACTTTTGGTTGTTTTGACAATAAATGATGGAGTTAATGGGGCTGTGTTTGCAATTTTATTTTCCTCTCTCATAATGTTTCCTATTAGCATAATGAGGTTAAATAGACTAGTTAACATGAGATTTAGAAGCGTTTTTATAAGTATTTATAGGCCGCTTATATCTGGTGCAATAATGGGATACATTGTTAACCAATATACTATCCATATTAAACAATATTTTATTATCGATTATGACATTATTTATTTGATGGTGGGTATTGTCCTCGGTATTGTGGTTTTTAGTCTTTGTTTGATTTTTTTATGGCTGCTAGGAGGCAGGAAGCCAGGCCCAGAAAGATTTTTAGTTAATAGGGTGTTTGGTAATATATAATAACTGAATAGTTTTAATGAAGAAAATTGAGGGAATGTTGACTTTAACTAGGGTCAATATATTTGTGGCCTAAATAGTAATTATTTAAATCAAAATTTCAGTTATTATGATACCCTAAAATATTTACTGGAAACAATGTCAAGTTAGTTTTGATATTATGAAGTTCTTTATGGAGTTATAAACATACTAGTGCACACTGAGTTTTATGATTAAGCGTCATTATTTTGGTCATTATAAATTATCCGCATCTTTAAAAAAATGATAAATTAAAGTGGTTTTTCAATAATTCTAAAACTACTTTGTTTTAGTAAGTACTGCATAGCATTATGAAATTTCTAGCAATATTACTGATAAGTTCTTTTTTTTCTCAAGTTCAGGCAAAGTCAAAGCCGGTTTGGGTTGGAACAAGTTTAAATGGCGTGCCATGTGTTGGTGAGGCTCCTGGGTATGGGTATGGGCCTTATGATTACATTAATCCTAGTGACAAAAAAAAAATTCCGGTTGTTGAAATTTTTCATTTTACAAAAAATGTTGAATTACTAATTAAAGGAAAATCAGGAACTTTGCCTAGTGATTTAGATTATACCTTGAGGTCGATACCAAATCACCACAAGGCTTTGCTAAGCACAATACGTTATCAAGTTAAACTATTGAACAAGTTGGCAACAAAAAAATTACTTAACTCACCAGAGTGCTATTTACAAAGAGCTATTAATTATAATCCTAAAGATGCAGCGCTTTATGCTATTTATGGATATTATTTAACCAAAATTGGCCGTTTAACAGAGGCTGCCAAAAAATATGAGGAAGCTTTGAAAATTAGCCCGGATAACTCCAAATTTGAATATTCATACAGCTTGTTATTAGTAAAACTTAAAGAGTATAAAAAGGCATTAGAATATGCCAAAAGGGCATATAAGCACGGCAAACCACCTAATGGATTAATGAAAAAACTAAAAAGACTTGGTGTGTGGAAATAAATTACCTTTTTATAAGGATTTGTGAACGGATCTTTGTCAAAAAAATGTATTTTGATAGTTATTTTTATCCAGAAGGAGCGCTTTCTGACAATTAATTGCATAATTAAGTGCGTTTTTACACCAACTTTAATTTTGAGTTTATATGGTTAAGTATACTTCGTGCGGTCACGACTACGGATTTTTAACGATTGAGTTTTTGCTGATAGCTGCGTTACTATATTGTTTACGCCGAAAAATACACTTTTTGCATTCTGTAACACACTGAATATAAATCAATTGTTATGATTGTATTGAGGTGTTTTTGCCGTAAACAGTATAAAACAGTTGCGTAGCTTGCTATGCGCCTATTTTAGTGCCTTGCTCTCGGCATAAATCAGTGCACTATAAAGTCCGCATTCGTAATCGCGCGAAGTATACGTATAATCAAGAGATTCAATTAGATATCAGAGCAGGTAAATTTCAATGAATTTAAAAGCATATCGGGAAAGTGATTTAGAACGTAAGCGGACTGAAGATCTAATAAGACTTATTTCATATGTTTCTGATGAAGAATTAACTGCATTAGATATAGGGGCACGGGATGGATATTTTTCTAAATTACTAACGAATTATTTTCAAAAAATTACTGCCCTTGACTTAGATAAACCAAAAATTCATCATAATAAAATTTCGTGTGTCCAAGGCGATATTACAGGGCTAAAGTTTAATGATAATTCATTTGATTTCGTTTTTTGTGCTGAAGTGCTTGAGCACATACCGACTGAACTCCTTAAAAATGCATGCTCAGAGTTAACTCGTGTTTCTAGCAGGTGGTTGCTTATCGGAGTGCCATTTAGGCAGGATATCAGGGTCGGAAGAACTACATGTTACTCATGTGGTAAAAAGAACCCTCCTTGGGGTCACGTAAATAGTTTTGATAAGGAAAAGTTGATAGCGCTATTTCCGTCACTTATTCTCGAAAAAGTATCATTCGTTGGAGAAGCGAAAGAAGCAACCAATTTTCTCTCTACATTTCTCATGGACTTAGCAGGCAATCCGTATGGAACATATGCGCAAGATGAGCCATGTGTCTATTGTGATAAAAAATTACAAAATCCACCTGTAAGAAATGTAATGCAAAAAGTGTTGACGAAGATAGCATTTATTGTAATTCGTATTCAAGGGCTTTTTGCCAGTCCACATCCAAATTGGATTCATGTTCTTTTCCAAAAGCCGCGCTAAGTATAGAATTGTATTTTTGACTATTGGTTTAGTGTAGCCATTTCATCACGAAGATGGGTTAAGAAAGAGGTAGTGTATAATATGAATTAAGAGCTAAATTTTATCATTATAAATCAATATTCTAGCTTGACAACAACTGAATACGCGAAAACAAAAATTATGTAAGTTGTTGATTTTTTTAATTATAGGGTGCTTTTAGCTCTTAATTCGTATTATAAATTTGAGATCAAGCTACTAAAAAAGGTTATTAAAAATGAAAAAAATAATAAAATCACTAAGCATTGTTTCTTCATTATTCATTTTGATATTCAATATTAGTTCGGTTCGATCGGCTGACTTTGTTTATTCAAATTCTTCGTTAGTTGGGCAAAAACTTTTAGTGGCATCTGAAAACCAATGGGTTAGGTTAAACGCTAATAAATATAGCGAGGTTTGGACACCTAATTCTTTGCGGCCAACTACCGAGGGAAGTCCTGCTAGTATTATCCTAGCTTGGGGTTCAATGGCGTGGGATAGTAATAGAGGGGATCTGGTTTTTTTTGGAGGGGGGCATGCAAATTATGCAGGAAATGACATTTATCGATGGAGGGCTTCAACTTTAAAATGGGAACGTGCATCACTTCCCAGTGCAGTCAAAAGGATTTCAGGGGGGCTTTATACTGCTATAGATGGAGTTGATAGCGCTCCAATATCAAGTCATACCTATGATAGTAACGAATTTTTTCCTGTTGCTGATCGATTTGTAACATTTGGCGGTGCTGCTTATCAGACTGGAGGGGGATTTCAGCGTCCAGATGGTGCTGCGACAGGGCCTTATTTTTGGGATCCTTCTAAAGCGGATGCAAATAAAGTTGGTGGGACTACAGGTTCGCAAGTTGATCAAACTGTAGTCGGTGGTAATATGTGGCAAAACCGTGATAATAGAGAACCTATCCAAACTACTAATACTGCATCTGCTTACGCAAACGAAAATGGTAAAGATGTACTTTATATTCAGGGAGGGAATACTCTACTTAAATATACGGTTAACGATCTTACTGACTCCTCTTCAGATTCTTATGAAATAGTAGGCCGTGCTTTGCAAACCTTCTCAGGTAAGGGGGCTGGCGCCTACTCACCATTTGAAAATATGTTCGTTAGAACTTCAGGTGGGACCCAAGATTTCAACGTTTGGTTACTTGATAACTCCACAGGGCAGATTGTAAATAATATCAATATTAAACCAAATGATATTCAAGGTAGCGATAGCTTTGATTTTACTAAGTTAGGCGATTACGGTATGGATTTTGACCCAGTCAGAGATCGTTTTGTTCTTTGGGGTGGTGGGGCAGATATATGGAGTCTAACTCCTGGCGACGACCCTGCCGATGTGACTGGTTGGCAAATGAATTTATTAACTGATAGTTTTGGCAATGAAGATGGTTTCCCTAGCCTTGCAGAAATTGGTGCTTTTACTGGGGTGCTAGGAAAATGGAAATATAGTAAAGAATTAGATGTTTTTTTAGGCGTTGTTGATCCAGTTAATGGTGATGTTTGGGCATTTAAGCCTAATGATTGGCAGCCTTCAAGTGTTCCACTTCCTGGGGCAGTTTATTTGTTTATTTCCGGTTTTTTTCTGTTGTTTACACGGAAATCGAAATTAAGTTGAGAAATGGCGGGTCTTTCTTCATTGCGAAGGTTTTTTGTTAAAATTCATCTATAACGATAGAAATTTCAATGAACAATACTTTACGGAAAATGGGAGATATTATTCCTGATTACTAAGGCTCGGTCCGTGACTTCAAAAGTCATAAGAAATGGACTCTATTGATTGGACCGCCCAATTAATAGGGTCCATTTCAGGTTTTGAAGAAGAGCAAATCAGGTGCTAAATTAAAAATCAAGATCAGTTGGAAGGAAAAAGAGCTAATGAAAATGGTGAGGCATAAACATTTAAAACTGATAGCCCGTGGAGCTACTCACAACCGCCAAGCCTTCCTCTTGTGGGAGTGATATGACTTATTGTTTTTTCGGGTAGAATGTATGATAAAAAAAATAATAGCTTTATCCCAACAAATTGGGCTTGTAAATGTATATTTATATTCAATTAATCGTATTTTATCGTTTTTTCCATCTTCGAAATTAATTAAATATTTTTATGTTGCACAAAAGTTATCGAAACAGCCTTTATTGTCTGCTAAAAGAGGGAAAAATATAGAAATTGTTGATTTTGTCAATTCTGGAAATCATCCCTGCCCTAGACCTCCTGAAGTAATTAATGATAGATATAAACAAGGAGCAACAAGTCTGATTGCTTATAAAAACGGAGAATTTGCTGGTTGCCTTTGGTATATAAAGGACAAATACAAAGAAGACGAAGTGAATTGTTTGTTTGAATTACCAGCAAATGATTCAGTGTGGGACTTTGATGTTTATGTTGAACCAAAATTCAGGTTGTCACCAGTTTTTTTGAAATTATGGGACTATACTTCTGATAGGTTATTAAAGGAAGACTGTCATTGGTCTTTGAGTCGAATATCTGCATTCAATCCTAATTCTCTTTTCTCGCATAAGCGGATGGGTGCGGTTATAATTGGTTGGGCTGTATTTATTTGTTTAGGGGGTATTCAGGTTACGATTGCTAATGTATCCCCTTTTTTTCATGTTTCGTTTCGTAAGGCTTCATTTCCTGTATTCAGGTTAAAGCCACCAGAGTAAGTTTTTTAAATTTAAGGTATTTATGTCCACGCAAGAAAATGTAATTTCAATTTTGGTTGATGTTCTGCAGCTAGGCGGCAATGTGGCCAAATCTTTAGCTTTTGATACTCCTCTATTAGGTTCAATTCCTGAATTTGATTCAATGGCTGTAGTAACTGTACTTACTGCGTTAGAGGAAGAATATGGTTTTTTTGTCGATGATGATGAAATTGATGCAGAAATATTTGAGACTGTGGGAACATTGATTTCATTTGTCGATAATAAATTGAGCATGAGTTAGTGCGAATTTTATTAATCGTTTCTATCATCATTTATTAATTTTTTAGGGGAATGGCCGGAATAGATTTTCAATATAGCCCTTTTTTTCTTGCTGGCACACAGGGTAGTTTATATGTCTCAGCCTATTACCCTCTAAATCCCCATGATCTTTCAAAAAAGGCTATTGTTCATATACCTGCATTTGCAGAGGAAATGAACAAATCCAGAAGAATGGTGGCATTGCAAGCAAGAGAATTTGTGAAAAATGGCTACGCAGTTTTTATTATTGACTTATTTGGGACTGGAGATAGTTCAGGTGAGTTTTCCGAAGCTACGTGGTCGCAATGGCAGAGTGATTTAAATAGTCTTTGTGAGTGGTTGCTTGATCGAGAATATCAATCCCTGATTTTTTGGGGATTAAGGACTGGATCATTACTTGCCATGGATTTTATTAGCGAGAATACTCTCAATGTCAAACAATTGATTTGTTGGCAGCCGGTGTTTTCTGGAGAAACATTTGTATTGCAATTTTTAAGATTGCGTACAGCCGCAGCGATGATGAACAAAAATTCACCTCAAGAAAAAGTGTCTGATTTGAAAAACCAACTTTTGGATGGACGGTCTATTGAAATAGCTGGATATATGCTAAATCCTGAATTGGCATGTCCAATGCTCAAGCTAAATCTCAAGTCGTTGAATATACAAGATGTTGAATTTATTTCAATTTTAGAGGTTGTAAATAATCTTGATAAAAAAGCCACAGCTTTAGCTATTGAAAATTATGATTTTTTGAAGTCACAAGTAAAAAAACTCAGCGAAGCTAAAGTTTTAGGAAGTCCTTTTTGGTCAACTCAGGAAATTACTGAAGTGCCAGGGTTGCTTAATGAGACTAATAATTGCCTGACATTGGAAGGTTAAAGTGGCTCAGTCTGAAAAGGTTGTAGTTTTCGAATGTGAAAAAAATAAGTTAACCGGCATCATTCATAATCCTGTTTCGATTTCTAACAATATTGGTGTTTTGATTGTAGTTGGTGGTCCCCAATATCGTGTTGGAAGTCATCGCCAATTCGTTTTATTGGCTAGAACGCTTGCTGATGCGGGAATGCCCGTAATGCGTTTTGATTACCGGGGCATGGGAGATTCTGAAGGGGAACCAAGATCCTTTCTTGACGTTGACAGCGATATTGCATTAGCAATAGATGTTATGTACAAAGAATGTCCTCAATTATCGGGGGTTGTAATTTGGGGACTTTGTGATGCGGCATCGGCAGCATTATTCTACGGTTATCAGGATGATCGTGTTAAGGGGTTAATTTTATTAAATCCCTGGGTTTTTACTGAACAGGGTGCAGCAAAGACCTATTTAAAATATTACTATATCAAAAGGTTATGTAACCCTGATTTCTGGGCGAAAATTATTCATCTAAAATTTGATTATGTTGAATCATTTAAAGGACTTGGCGATTTAATAAAAAAAATAGTTGTTCAAAAAAGCACAAAAAAAAGCACCCAATATAGCAACGCAAATCATTTTGTTGAAAAAACACTTTTATTACCTGAAAGAATGAAGGCATGTCTAACAAAATTTGATCAGCCAATTTTGTTGATTTTGAGTGGCAATGATTTGACGGCTGATGAATTTAGAGAAACTGTTAAATCAGATAAAAAGTGGCAAATGTTGCTGGAAGAAAAAAAAGTTTCCCAAAAATCACTAGTCGAAGCCGACCATACTTTTTCCTCTGCCCAATGGCGAGAGCAAGTAGCCAATTGGAGCTTGGAGTGGGTAAAAAACTTATGAAAAATGTTCTTATGATTGCCTATCATTTTCCGCCGGTTAGAGTAAGTAGCGGTATCCAGAGAACTTTGAAGTTTACCCAATATTTACTTAATCACCATTGGCGGGCGCAGGTTTTAACGGTTAGTCCGATTGCTTATATTGAATCAAATGATGGGCAAATTAAAGAAATTCCAGAAGCAGTTTTTGTAAAAAGAGCTTTCGCACTAGATACTTCAAGACAGTTGTCTATAAAAGGCCGCTATTTATATTGGATGGCTTTGCCAGACCGTTGGGTTAGTTGGAGCTTTGCAGGCGTTGTTTCCGGTTTGGGTATGATAATAAAATTTCGCCCTAAAATTATTTGGTCCACTTATCCCATTGCTACAGCACATTTAATTGGTTTGATTCTTCATCGAATAACAGGGAAACCTTGGATAGCCGATTTCAGGGATTCTATGACAGAAGATGATTATCCAGTCAATCCTACCCAAAGAAAGGTATATCGCTGGATTGAAAAGCAAACTATCAAATATTGTTCGCGAGCTGTTTTCACAACTCCTAGCGCAATAAAAATGTATGAGGAACGGTATCCTGAAGTAGAAAACAATCACTGGGTTCTAATACCTAATGGGTTTGATGAAGAGAATTTTATCGAAGCAGAAAAACAACTTCAAAAGAAAATTCCCGAAAGAAACCTGAATAAACAAAAAATCACTCTACTTCATAGTGGTGTTTTGTACCCATCTGAACGAGATCCCTCGCAATTTTTTTTGGCTATGGAAGAGCTTCTAAAAACTGGAGCGGTTAGTCCTGACAATTTCAAAATGATATTGAGAGCGACTGGGCATGATGAATATTATCAAAAGTTGATTCGAGAAAAAGGCCTACAAGATATTATTTTTATTGAGCCTGGAATTGGTTATAAAGAGGCTTTAACAGAAATGTTGTCGGTTGATGGGCTTGTTATTTTTCAGGCGGCAAATTGTAATCATCAGATTCCTGCAAAGATTTACGAATATTTACGTGCCAAAAAACCTATTTTGGCTTTGACTGATATTAAAGGCGATACTGCTGCAGTTTTGCTAAATTCTGGCGTTGAGCCTTCCATTGCTGCACTTGATAATAAAGAAGAAATAATTCAAACAATGATCAAGTTTTTACTTCAGATTGAGCAAGGCACTTCTCCTGTAATATCAGATAAATACATTTTTTCCCACTCACGCGAAGCACGAACCGAAATATTAGCTAAAATGATGAATGATGTGTGTAGAGATCATTGAGAGTGTAGATTAAAATTACTAGTTCTCTAAGTGTCGATAAATTGGCTCAATTAAAATTTTTTAAGGATTAACAATACGTGTGTGGCATTCACGGAATAGTTTCGCTAAATAGCAATTTCATTCCAACAAAAGAAATAATGCAATTAATGGGGGATGTTACCATTCACCGTGGTCCTGATGACTCAGGTAGCTATGTTGAAAATGGCCTGGGAATCGGGATGCGTCGTCTTTCCATTATTGATTTGGAAGGCGGGCATCAACCCTTATCAAATGAAGATCAGACGCTGTGGTTGGTTTGTAATGGGGAAATTTATAATTTCAGGGAATTAAGAGAAGATTTAATTGCCCGGGGACACCGTTTTAAAACAGGGTCAGATAGTGAAGTAATTCTTCATTTATATGAAGAATATGGCGATGATTTTGTTCTGCATCTCAATGGCATGTTTGGTTTTGCGCTTTGGGATGTTCAACGAAAACGTTTGATTATTGGTCGTGATCGGATTGGAATAAAGCCGATTTATTATTATCAGGATAGTGAACGCTTGATTTTTGCTACTGAGGCGAAGGCGATTTTAGCAGTGCCAGGCGTAGAACGAGGGATTGATTCTGTTGCACTGGATTCGTATTTATCGTTGGGTTATGTTTCTGCCCCCTATTCGTTATTCAAGGGCATCAAAAAACTCCCCGTTGCTTCCTTAATGGTTGTGGAAAACCAAAAGGTAGAAATAAAACCTTATTGGGAAATGCCTTCTGAGTTGGATTTTGATCGGACAGAAGAAGAGTGGAAACAAAAAGTAAAAGAGACTATTGAAAAAGCTGTAACTCAACAAATGGTGAGTGACGTTCCGATCGGTGCTTTTTTAAGCGGTGGCATTGATTCAAGCGCAGTCGTTGCGTTTATGGCTAAACATAGTTCCCAGCCGGTTAAGACGTATGCCATTGGCTTTGGTGGTGACAGTGGTGGTTCCTATTATAATGAACTTCCTTATGCAAAACAGGTTTCCGAATTATTCAAAACGGATCATAAGGAAATCATTGTCAAGCCTGATGTGGTGAAATTGTTACCAAAATTACTTTGGCATATGGATGAGCCGATGGCAGATACTGCCTTTATTACTACTTTCTTGGTTGCTGAATTTGCCAGACAAGATTCTACGGTT
>JALSIL010000474.1 GCA_026990095.1 Lysobacterales bacterium | reverse complement strand
CGAGTAGAAAAAGACTTCGTCATTCAAGGAGGGGGTTATTATAAGGATTTTAAAGAAGTTGATTCGTGTGGGAAAATAGTTAATGAATCGGGTAACGGTTTAAAAAACACCCGTGGCACTGTTGCCATGGCGCGTTATGACGACCCGCATTCGGCAAGCTCTGGGTTTTATTTTAATCTTGCCGATACGCCTTCATTAGACCCCAATGCCAAAAATTGGGGATATACGGTTTTTGGAGAAGTTGTTGAAGGCATGGAAATCCTTGATGCCATTTCGAAAGTTATAGTTGGTTACAGTAAAAAAATTGACGCTGTTAATGTACCCATTGAGCCGATAATTATTAAGAACATAACAGTCAATTAAGTTTCCAAAAATCCCGTTTTCTCTATCGGGGTTTTTGTGTTTCTAATTTTTTAATCATTTTAAGCAAATAAGTATCGCTGTAATTTTCTTGTTGAGCAATTTTCTTAATTTCGATTAAAATAGCTTTCGCCTCATCAAGCCGGTTAATTGATTGTAAAAATTGTGCGTATTGTATTTTTATTTTTAAGGCACTAATATGAGTGTTGGGATGAATTTTACGGTTTGCGTTTATGGCTTTATGAAAATATTCATCGGCTTTTTCTTCATTCCCAACCGCGTGATAGGCTTGGGCTAAATTTCTAAGCATTATAACAAAATGGGGTTCGGATTCTGATACCACATGAGAATTAATAATTTCTTGCAAAACGGCTAATCGTTTGTGCTTTTCTTTTGTGTGCAAATAAACTTTAGCTAAGAGAATATAAGCGTTTGCAGTCTTTATGTTTTTTTGATTGACGAGTTTTTTGACTTTTTGCAAATGTGATAAAGCCAATTTTTTGGCTTTATCGTAGTGTTTAAGCTTGAGTAATACACCAATAATTTTTCCTTCGGTTTCGATGGTTGAAAAATGATTTTCTCCTAACTTTTTGATTTGAATAGTATGGATTTGATTGAGAATTGCAAGCGCCTCCTCAACTTGTTTATTTTGACTCAATAAAAAAGCATAATTGGTTTTTAATTCAAGTAACTGAGGATGATCTTCGCCGTAAGTTTGTTGTATAACTTTTATGCCTTTTTCGGTCAAAGCGATGGCAGTCTTCAGGTCATCATCTACTGAAAAAGCAATCACTGCCATCATGTTTAATGATTCGGCAACAGCGATGCCTTTATTATTGAAGGTTTTAACATTGTGCTGGTAACTTTTTTGAGCGTATTTGCGGGCTTTATTTACTTGACCCGTGGCTCGAAATACACTTGCCATGCTTTTATACATGCCCCCGAGATCGGGGTGATTTTCACCTAAAATATTTTTATATTCTTCTTCTAAATGAGTCAATATTTGCAATGACAATTCGTGTTCACCAATGATATTGTACGTTCGTGCCAGTTCTAAATTGGTAGAGAGTATGAGTGTGTTGTGGGGTGGTAAATCAGATTCTTGTAAGATTGACTTGAGAATACGGATGCTTTTTTGGTAATCGCTTTTTTCAAAAAAAACCTTAGCCAAGGCTAATTGCACCCTGATATTTTCACGGGGATAGTCCTGTAAAACAGGATTGCTTTGCACTTTCTTTATTAAATCTATCGCTTTTTGCGATTTACCATTAATACTCAAGTCTTTTGCCCGAACCAAAGCGAAATTAATCG
>JALSIL010000473.1 GCA_026990095.1 Lysobacterales bacterium | reverse complement strand
TGTATTTGCCTTGTTAATTTATCTAATATTTTTTGTTGCGAAACAATGACATCATTGAGTTGTTCAATGGATTCTTCAGCAAAGGCGAGTTTGGTTTCGATTTCTATTATTTTATCTTCTAATTCGTTCATGTTAATTGAAAGTAATTAACTGATAGCCTTGTGATTGCAGGCTAATTAATGCGGTTATGGCAGATAATGATACATCAACAAATTCTAATATTTCATCGCGTTTATAACCACGAAATTCAACTGTTTGACCGCAAACAATGATTTGCACCCCAGCATCGTGAAGTTTTTTTAATAGTTCTGCATTTGGGTTGTCGCTGATGTAGCGCTTGTCGTATGCACTATTAGTTAAAATATCTTTACCGGCTTTTCCATGTATGACTAAAGCGGCTTTGATGTTCTTTTTCTTAACACCAGCATCAATGTGCATGTTTAAAAATCGAGCCACGGTATTGATGCCACGGTTGAGTTCTTCATTGTCCTGGTTTGAGGTATAGACATCAAATACAGCCTTGACTTTTTTTGGTGTTTTAAAAGAAGTATTGGCAACTGGTTTAAAATCTCCATAACCTTCAATTAAGCGTTTAGCTGAAACAGTTAAACTCGTTGCAATAAGAAAGAGAACAAGCAATAAAATAAGTAGTTTTTTCATGGTTTTAATTCCTAGAGTGTTGTTTGATGAATCATGTTTTAATGTGTGTTACTTAACGCGCATGCCAGGTGATGCACCAACATGTGGTTCCAATATATACAAATCTTCACCTCCAGGACCTGCTGCCAAAACCATGCCTTCGGATAATCCAAAACGCATTTTACGTGGAGCTAGGTTGGCAACCATAACCGTGTGTTTGCCAATTAAATCTTCAGGTGCATAGGCTGATTTTATGCCAGCAAAGACGTTTTTAGTTAAACCGCCTAAATCAAGGGTTAATTGCAATAATTTATCCGCACCTTTGACATGCTGTGCATCAATTATTTTAGCAATGCGTAAATCGATTTTGGCAAAATCATCAAAGGTGATTTCATCAGCAATTGGATCATCTGCCAGTGGGCCGGTGATTTGAACCTCTGGCTCTAAGGATTTTAAGTCTTCCTTTGAATCCTCCATCATTTTTTCGATGCTTTCACTTTCCATGCGTGTGATAAGTGGTTTGAATTTATTGATTTCGTGGTTTAACAACGGTTGTTTAACGGCATGCCAATCATTAAAATCAATATTCAAAAATGCAGCGGCTTTATCTGCGGTATCAGGCACGACTGGTGATAACCACGAGATTAATATACGGAATAAATTAATCCCTGTCGAACACACTTGATGCACTTCTTGCTGCTTGTCCTCTTGTTTAATCGCTTGCCACGGAGCCATGTCCGAAATATACACATTGGCTTCATCGGCTAAAGTCATAATAATTTTAATGGCTTTGGAATACTGGCGTTTGACAAAAAGATTGGCTATTTCCTCCGATGATTCGACAAATTTTTGGTACAACTCAGGGTTATGTAATTCGGCTGAAAGTGTATTATCAAATTTCTTTTTGATAAAACCAGCACAACGTGAGGCAATATTGACAATCTTACCCACTAAGTCAGAATTAACCTTAGTGACAAAGTCTTCCATGTTTAAATCACTATCGACAATTTTGTCATTCAACTTGGAGGCATAGTAATA